>CAUGNQ010000010.1 GCA_959600835.1 uncultured Collinsella sp.
ACGTTTTGGCGGCAACGACGAAGCGCCCGCCCAACGGTCAAAAATCGCACGCAAGCGGCCTAGTCATTGGGGACGTTCTTAAATGACCAGTCGTTGGGGACACTCTTGAACAGGCAACAAACAAGGAATGTCCCCAGATGCCGGCAAATAAGGAGCGTCCCCAAGTGCCGACGGCACGTTTACCGACAAATTACAGCCGCCTGCCGAAAATATTGAACAATCCGTTCAAAAACACGAGCGAACACCGTCGCGTCTATACTAGAGCGCAGCAATAGAAAGGACCCCGCTTTGAGCATCACGCCCCTCGATAGCATTCGCCGCGCCATCGCCCGCCGCAATGGCGTCGCCGACCCCGCCGTAGCGGGCAGCGGCACCGCAAGGGCCCAGGGCGGACGCATCGAGAACGGCCTGTTCCCCGCCTCCCACACGGCCGAAGAGCTCGCGCGCATCCAGGAGCTGAGCCAGCGCAACGCCGGCGGCCCCGACAGCAGCCAGGCCACGCGCCGTCGCCGGCGCGAACGCGATCGGGAGCCCGGCCCCGTCCGCCGCATGGTCAACGCTTGGTGGAACCGTCTGCTCGGCGCCGTCTACGGCGGCGGCTTCTCCATGCAGGAAGCGGAATACGAGGAGCACGCCACCAGTCGCGACTATCTTTGGAACACCCTCGGCACCGCCGTGTGGGGCTTGGCGTTTCCACTGCTCACCATCGTGTCTACGCAGCTCGTGGGCGCCGAAGAAGCAGGCAAATTCTCCATCGCCTTTGTCACCGGCACGCTCATCATGATCGCGTGCAACTACGGCGTGCGCAATTTCCAGGTCTCGGACATCGACGAAAAGACGTCCTTTGCCTCCTACCAGCTCAACCGCTGGCTTTGTGGAGCGCTCGCCCTAGGCTGCGGCCTCATGTACAGCAGCGCCCGCGGCTATGACGCGCAGATGGCGACGATCGGCCTGGGCGTCTACCTGTATAAGGTCATCGACGGCGTCGCCGACGTGTACGAAGGTCGCCTGCAGCAGGCCGACAAACTCTACCTGGCTGGCATGAGCCAAACGCTACGCTCCGTCGGCGTCATCGCGGTCTTCAGCGTGGCGCTGTTCCTCACGCGCAGCATGCCCATCGCGGCCATGGCCATGGGCATCGCCGCGATCGCCTCGCTCGTGCTGGTCACCGCGCCGCTCGCCCTGCTCGAGACCGAAAAATCGCGCCGCGTGAGCCTTCGCGAGGTCGGCCACCTGTTTGTCCAGTGCGCTCCACTCTTTGGTGCACTGTTCTTGTTCAACCTTATCGAGAGCATGCCCAAGTTTGTGATGGAAGGCACACTGGCATACAAATATCAGCTGTACTTTAATGCCCTGTTCTTTCCGGCGCAGTCTATTTTGCTGAGCATTGGATTTATCTATAAACCGCAGCTCCTGCGCTTGTCGAGCATTTGGGCTAATCCTCGCAAGCGTCGTCGCTTTGACCTGATTATTGTTGCCGTTATGGCGCCGATCGTGGTCATCACCGGCATGTGCGCCGCATTTATGGCAGGTCCCGGTATTTCCCTCATGAGCTTTATGTACGGCCTCAGCTTTGAACGCTACCGTACGCTGGCGCTGCTGATGGTCGTCGCCGGCGGCGTCACCGCGGCCATCGACTTTATCTACGCCATCAACACGGTGCTGCGCCACGCTGGAGACGTCACCAAGATCTACCTGATCTGCTTCGCCGTAAGCGTGGTGCTGCCGGTGATCCTGATTAAGCTGCTGGGTCTGATGGGCGCCGTCGTGAGTTACCTAGCCATCATGGCCCTACTGCTGGTACTGTTGATTATCGAGTACGCCCACATCCGCCAACGCATAGAACGAGCCCGCAACCCATACGGCGCCTAATTAGCTGCCCCCGGAACCGGAATTTGCGATGGAATCACCCCGGCTGCAGTCTTGTTGCGGACAATATGCATCATGCAAAACTAAGTGAGTAGACTTTTACCGAATCCCCAACCACACCGACAAAGCACAAGTCTGCGACCTGCGGTTTTATTGAGGCAAATATGTTGGGTGCTCGGCATTTCCAAAAAAGTCTACTCACTTAGCCAGTGGGCAGCCAAATGATTATTTAATCCCCGTCCCAGAAAAATCATTTGATGGGCAGAAGGGCAAGTAGTCAAAAAGGCTCCGTCCCAAATTAGCTACCCCTTGCGCCATCATTCTCCAGGATTGATATTCGCGTAGAACTCAGCCCCATCATCCAGCCGCAGGATACCTACGCGGCCAAACTCCGACCCAGTGGCGGCGGCGCAGTCGATGTCGATGCGATCGGGCACACCGGCGGTATCCTCGCCGCCCAGGCGTACAATCCGCCCGCGACCCGACTCCTCATCGAGCCCCGCCAGGCCGCCCACCTCGCAATAACGTCCGAGCGACACCGTGGGCGTGTGGCCGCTCACCACGACCGGGCCCTTGCCGTCGGCAGAAAGCAACCCTGTCGGCACATCCCAATAGCCGTGACGAATCCACAGCAGGTCATCGGACGACTGCACCGCGAGCATTTGCTGCAGCAGCTCGCAATCGGCACCCACCGCTCCGACGCCATCGGCACAATCGACGCCATGCTCAAGCAAAAACGCGCGCGCCGCCTTTATCTCGATTCCAGCATGTACCAGCAGATACGGGCGCTCCTCGGTCTCGACCACCGCGTAGAGCGGCAGCGCGGCCATCCATCGCACGAGCTCCTCGTATGCCTCAAATTCCATGTCGTTGAGCTGCTGACGGGTAGTCCAACCGCCGTTGATATCCCAGGTCTCGGCATCGAGCGGATCCTGGCCAATGATGGCGTCGAGCATGATCTGCTCGTGATTGCCCTTGAGCACGCGAGCGTTGGGTAGCGAGCGCACGAGCTTAATAACGCCAACCGGATCGGGCCCGCGATCGATCATGTCGCCCAGCACGTACAGCGTATCGTCGGACGTCAGCGAAATCTTGGACAGGGCCTCGTCAAGCGCACGCACGTGCCCGTGAGCATCGGATGTCACATAGATCGCCATGGAACGCCTCTCTTTACATTGCGACCGAAGCCCGGAGCCGCAACTAAAACTTCAAGTTGAACTTAAACGTTACCCATTGTACTCCGTTGCAATAAAGCTGGAAAGGGTTGCATACCGTCAACGGTCGCCAGCGCACGCCTGCCAACCCGCGCCGCCCACGCCACGCCGTCTGGCCCAGCGCCCCGACCAGCGACGCTCGCATCGCAGCCTCGTGTCGAAAATGCGCACGCCCGCAATCCGCCCCCATAAACCCACCATCTTTGGGTACAAATAACCGCAGACAACTGACCGTGCCACGCAAACCACCCAGGAGCGGACACCATCCATGAACCAGATACTTCTCTTTATCGGGCTCGTCATTATTCTGTGCCTGACCATCAAACCCGTCGGCAAAAAGCTCCCCTTCCCCACCCTGCTCATCTTTATCGCGCTCGGCATGCTGCTGGGCGTCAACGGCCCGGCGCACATCGACTTTAGCGACTATGCACTTACCGAAACCGTCTGCAGCACGGCGCTGCTGTTCATCATGTTCTACGGCGGTTTTAACACTAACATCGACCGTGCCAAACCCGTCGCCGTGCCCGCGGTGCTACTGAGCACGCTCGGCGTCGTCATCACTGCTGGCATCACCGGCGTGTTCGCCCACTTTGTGCTGGGCTTCGACTGGATCGGCGGCCTGCTGTTGGGATCGGTCGTGGCATCCACCGACGCGGCCAGCGTCTTTAGCGTGCTGCGCGAGCACAGCCTGTCGCTGAGAGGTGGCACCGATTCGCTGCTCGAGGTCGAATCGGGCTCCAACGACCCCGTCGCCTACATGCTCACCGCCGTGCTCGCCACACTCGCGGCCGGCGGCGACATTAACATCCCCGTGCTGCTGGCCAAGCAGATCATCCTAGGCGTGGGGCTGGGCCTTGCCATCGGTTGGACATCCAGCCGCCTGATTGAACGCGCACACGCAACGGCCGAGGGCGCGCAGACTATCTTTTTGTTCGCCGTGGCGATCATCGCCTATGCGCTGCCGAGCTACCTGGGTGGCAACGGCTTTTTGGCCGTGTACCTGGCCGGCATTGTGCTGGGCGCCAGCGACATCACCGGCAAGGTCGAGATGGCGCACTTCTTCGACACCCTCACCGAGATGGCCGAGATGACCATTTTCTTTTTGCTCGGCCTGCTCGTGACGCCCGCCCGCCTGCCGCAAATGCTGCTGCCGGGCCTGGCGCTCATGGCGTTTATGCTCTTTGCGAGCCGCCCCATCGCCGTCGGTCTGCTGCTGGCGCCCTTTAAGACGAGCCCTCGCCAGGTTGCGCTCGTAAGCTGGGCGGGCTTGCGCGGCGCGGCTTCGGTCGTCTTTAGCCTCTTTGCTGTGGTGGCCGGCGTTCCCGGCGGACACGACCTATTTGACCTGGTGTTTGTGATTGCCGTATCGAGCATTGTGGTGCAGGGTTCGCTACTGCCGGCGGTGGCGAAGAAACTCGATATGATCGATGCGGCCGGCGACGTGCGCCGCACCTTTAACGACTACCGCGACGAGGACGGCATGTCGTTTGTAAAGCTCAAGGTGGGCGCTGGCCATCCGTTTGCCGGGCGCTCGCTCGCCGATATTGGCAGCGCGACGGACATGCTCGTGGTCTTGGTGCTGCGCGACGGGGCGCACCCGGTACTGCCCAACGGCGATACCGTCATCGAGGAAGGCGACCTTCTGGTGATGGCAGCCCCAACGTTCGAAGAGCGTGCCGAGGTTACGCTGCGCGAGGTCACCGTGACGCCCCACGGTCGCCTGGCCGGTCAGCGCCTGCGCGACGTGCCGCAGGGCAAGCACCCGTTTATCGTGGTGATGCTCAAGCGCGAAGGCCAAACGATCATCCCCGACGGCGACACACTAATATACGCCGGCGACGAAGCCGTCATCGCCACGCTGGCGTCGTAGCGGCCAGGGACAGCCGTCCCGTATTGGCTACATTTGAGCATCAATCGCCCCGACAGGGGTCTCGTTGAGGACAGTTAGTGTCTCTCGAGACTAAGTGAGTAGGCTTTTGTCGAATCGCCGACTACGTCACCAAAGCACAAGTCTGTGACCTGCGGGTTTGTTGAAGAAAAGACTTCGGGTGCTCAGCATTTCCAAAAAAAGCCTACTCACTTAGCCAGCGGGTGGCCATAATAGAACCGCCGCGACGTCGTTGGACTCCGTTACGACGGTTTATCATGCATTTTCGCACAGCCGTGGGCACAAACACCCCGTCGCCCCATATGACAAAGGGGCAGTCCCTTTGTCACATTAAATAGAACTTCAGCAAGAAGCTGAGGAAAAAGAAGGCCGAATGAGCCACCGCTCGCATCGCAACCATGGTATAAATGGATTGCGCTCCTTTATGGAGGGCAGTCAAGGGCCGGGGGATCCCCCCGGCATTTTTGTTTTTAGGTCAACAGGAAATCGAGCGAAATGTCTCGTGTAGACCCGACATGCGGTTTCTGTTATAAAGATGTCGGTACCCTCGAATAGAGGGGCCTCCAAGAGCCGGGGTCTTACCTCCGGCATTTTTTATGCAATACGAGGCCTGTCCATTAGACGACAGCCTTCTTTCTTATTTCTTTTAGTAAGCCTTTTTTAAACGCAGTACTACCACCAAAAAACTTCTGGTCAGTATTAGTCTGCTTATTCGCCTGATATTTCAGACTCGTGAACTCAATGGTACAGATATAGTCCGCAGCCTGAGCCAAATAGTAATCCGATGAAGTTGTTGGCTTATAGATAACTGCATTTTTAGCCAAAGCGTAATCGATTGCCTTGTGAAGCGCACTCGAAACCGAACCCTGTCCTCCGTCGTAGTAAATCTTCACAGCATCAAACTGCTGAAACCAACTCAAATTATCGAATATGAAATCGATGATTTCACGCCGCATCGCATCAGCGATCTGTTTGAGAGTTCGATACCGATGCGTCTTGAATACAAACACCTTGTACGAGATGGGCAAATGTCGAAACATAACTCGAAATAGTGAAAACAGCCTTTTTCTCTCACAGATGTCCAAGTCTTTGAACTGATCTTCTCCATTCATGAGAGGAGAAGCATGGAACGGAAGGAGCGGCAATCCGCTATCGGCTACCGCCCTTTCATATTTCTCTATTCCCTCAGCGATGGGAATATTTTGTTCATGAAAAACAAAGGCAACAAGATAGTATTTTTCACGAAGATCATCGCTTCCAGATTCATCAATAAAGATACTCAGCTCTCGCATGGGCAATCCTTAATAAAAAAGCCGGGGAAAACGTCCCCGGCACTTGGAAGCCCTCTCTTAAGAGATGACCACCTAATTTATACCATGAAGTTGGGCGTATATTCAAGCATGAGTATAAAATACAAACATATGTTCGTCAATAGCAAAGGTGGCCATCATTCAGCGTCGTCATCGACGGCAAAGTCGCGGAGGTCGAGGCCTTCGCGTTCGGCTCGGGCTAGGAGCTCTTGAGGTGACTCGTCCTCGATATCCATCACGTCGAGCATGGCGGCCGGAAAGCCCACGCCGGCTGCACTCCCCGCACGGTCGATCATACTCTCGCGCAGCTGGTCAACATTAATGTCGATTTTCATGGTGACCCCCTACCGGATCAGGCCCCTACTCAGCAGCGCCGAGCGCATTCACAGCGGCAACAAAAGCCGCAACCTGCTTGTCATCCATCTGCGTGGCTAAACGCCCCACGGGCTCGTCGTAAGCAAACTGCACCTTATCGATAAAGCAATCCCAAGCACGCTCGTCCACACGCACGGCGGCCTCGCAGTACTGGCTGAGCTTTTTGAGTCCATACCAAAACGCATTCACATGGCGCGCAGGATCCTCATCCAGCACCCCATCGTAGCGCCGTCCGTTAAACTCACGCATGCGCGCCACGGCAACCTCGAGCGAGTCGCCGCCGTCGGCCGAAGCCTCGTCCACAAGCTCGGGAATCGCAACCTCGCGCCGGACATTGTGCCTGGTAGCACCGTCGTACTCGCCCACCAACACGTCTTCGTCAAACCGATCATCGTAGTCGAAATAACTGCTACCCCGGCAAATCCCATGCAGCGAACCGGTGCCAAAGGCACGGAACAACCCGCCATCGGCAACAACGCACCTATAAGTCTCAAACGACTTCTTAACCTGAGAGAGCAACTCGGAAAGCTCTCCGGCATCGCACCCCGTCTCGCACGCGACGCAAGCAGACTTCGGCAACGATACCGGCTCCACCGTGCTCCCTGCAACGCGGGCAGCGCGCTCGGCCCGATACGCTTGAGCTGCCAAGCGCGATCGCTGCGCAGCGCCACGCACATTCGCAAGCTCGCGCTCCAGCGCCACATCGCCAGTGACATCGCCAGCCACATCGTTCGCAAACCTGTCAGCACCCTGCGGGCCGGTCGCACTCAGCTCGGACTCAAACGTCGCCGTGATCATGCCGGCAAGGTCCGTTGCGTCGGCGGCACAACGCAGCTGCTCCAACTGCGTGCACAGCAGATCGGCATCCAGGGGCACCGCATCCACAACGCACACGTCACTCAGACGCGCCGCGCCCTGCAGCACCAAAGCCCCCGCAGCATCGTACGCCGCACGAACCCTGTCCGCCGTATTGGCACGCAGCTTTACCTCGATAAACGCAAGCGTCTGCTCCAAGTGGGCCAACAGCTCGGCCTTGTCCTCCATACGCAAAAAGGCAGCATAGCGCCGCTCCATCTGCAACGGGCCCACAACGCCTACCTGCTTGCGAGCGCGCGCAAGAGAATCAAATTCAACGCGGCTTACATACCCGTCAACGGCCCGCACGGCAGACTCACGCGCAGCACGCTCGGCAGCCTCGACGCCCCCGATCACGGCCAGTAGCTCGCGGGAGCGCGCCTTGCGCAATAACTCCCCGCGATCGTACTGCTCAAGCGCCGTCTGACGCTTGGCTACCGACTCAAAGCCAAAGAGCTCATCGAGCAGCTCGCCAACAGAACGTTCTTCCGCCATGGCAAGGCCTCCTCACGCGCAGCGCGCCAACATGCCCGCGGGCTCACGTGCGCATCAAACACCTCGCGCACGCAAGCCCCCACGCTCGCATCCCTATAGATCCAACGCCTTTTTCGCAGCATCGACCGGGTCGCCATCCATGTAGAACACCGGGCTCAACCCCGAAATAATCTCGGACGAAACGCTCTGCAGGCCCGCGATGGCGCTCAGCGGCAATATCACGCGCTTGGCGCCGGCGTTTTTGGCCACGCGCATAATGTCCTCGAGCCCGCGGATCTCGTCCATAGAGCCCGACATGCGCAAGATTCCCGGAATCGCAAGCGCAGGCATCACCGGGCGGTTGCACGCAGCAGAGCAAAGTCCCACAAACTCGGCGAGCGAAACTTCCTCGGACAGGCCCTTGCTCTGCAGGTCGTTGTAGAACAGCAGGTAATCCTTGGAGCCAATGTGCATGCCCGGCGCCACGCGGTTCGCCAGGTTCACAAAATTGTCGAACGCGGCCTCAAGCGTATCGCGCACCGGCTTGTTAAAGGCCACGCCCTCGTACTTAAACTTGCACTCGCCGGCAACGGCCTTGTTCTCCAGCTTGTATACGGCAACCTCGCCGCCCTGCGACCTGCCCACGCCAAATACGTGGCCGGACAGCAGCGGCCCGTCGGGAATCAGCGTGTCCTCGGTCTGCTCGGGCACGCGCACCACGTGCACGTCCTGCGGGTTGTCGGCATCCATATAACCCAGGTTGACGTCGATAAACTCGACGCCCGCCATAATCTTGAGCTGTTCCTTTACACGGCGACGGCCCTCGATGGCGTAGTCCAGCAGCCAGTGCACGTCGTCCTTGTCCATAGCCTCGTCGGGGAACAGCAGCTTGGCCAGGCCGCTAAAGGTCTTGCGCACGGCGATCTCGTCACGCTTGTTAAAGTCGCTGTTAAAGCGGAAATACCGGTCGATATGGTGCGTAAAGTCCTTGCGACGCATCTCCTTGCAAAACTCCGACAGGCAGTCGGTGATTAAGCCGTAATGCCCGGTCAGCAGGCTCGAGCGCATCTTGGGAATCTCCCAGCCCGGCAGGTAATAGTGGATACGGTCGAAGAAGGCCGAATCGTTGTTAAACTCCGGCGGGAACGGATCAAACAGGTGCGTGGTCTTAAGGACGTTTTGCACGGTGTCGTTGATGTTGCCCTCAAAGACCATGGAGGCATCGGCGTTAATCTGGTCGCGGCCGCGCGCGTAGCTGCCACTCGCCATATAGTCCTTCATAATCTGCACGGCGTTGGTGTCCTTAAAGCGCATGCCGGCGACCTCGTCGAACGTCACGCAATCCCAATGGCCCACCAAGCCCACGCGATCGGCGCGCATGGAGTTCATACGGCCGAACAGGTTGGCCGTGGTGGTCTGCCCGCCCGAAAGCAAAATGGCGTAGGGCGAAACCTCTTTGTAGATATGGCTCTTGCCGGTGCCGCGGGGACCAAGCTCGCACAGGTTATAGTTGCGCTCGATCAGCGGCACCATGCGCTCGATAAAGTGCAGGCGCTCCTTCTCCGAAAGCTCGCTGGGCTCATAGCCGGCAGAGCGCAGCAGCATGTTGAGCCACTCGTCGCGCGAGAAATACTGACGCTCCTCGATCATGGCGTCCAGGTCCAGGTTGGGCATCTGGATGGGCGTGAGCGACGCCACGCTAAACGGAGAGTCCTCGGGCCCGCGCTTTTTGCGCTTGGCCTTGGAGCGGCGCGGCGCATCGTCGCCAAAGACCTCCATGCCAAACTCATCTTCCTCTTCCATGGGACGACGATACTCGATGCTCATAATGCACCAAATACCACCCTGGAGAATCTTGGAATAGTCGCGCACGTATTCGGCCGGCATCACAAACGGCTCAATGGTCAGGTTGGCAAACGACGCCACGTAGATGTCTTTGTACTCGTCGAGCTTGGCCGTCACCTTATCGATGATGGTAAAGCGACCCAGCTCGCGGATCTTGGACTTAATGCGCTCGGACTCGTCGGGACGCACGTAGTTATCGGTGAGGATCTTGCGGATGCGCCCCAGGCCCTCCGCCACGGCGTCCTCGTCGTCGGTTGAGCAGTACATGCCCAGCAGGTACTCCAGCACAAAGGTGGGCACGTTGGCGCCGCGCTTCATAAGGGCCGTCAGGTCCTTGCGCACGATCTTGCCGCCAAAGTGCTCGAGCAGCTTACCGTCCAGCACATCCATGTCGTAACCGTCGTCCTCGGGAGCCTCGGCCGCGGCCTGGGCATAGCCATCGGTCGAGGACTCGTCCTCGACGGGCACCTCGGCCTCAGCGGGCGCAGCGGTCTCCGTCGGCTCCGGGACAAGCGCGGAAGCCACGGCCTCCGCGGCAGTCTCAGCCTCCGGGGCAGGCACGGCCTCCCCTGCAGGCACCGCAGCCTGCGCCGGCGCATCCGCATCAATCGAGGGAACTTCCCACAGATCGTCGTCATGGCTATCAAACATAGGGCACACTCCTAAAAACCAAAGTCAGCAACAGGGGCAAACGAAACAGCGATGGTGTACGTCTCGCGCCAAACGATCTTGCCCGTCTCGCGCTCGCGGCAGACCAGATAGTACGGACCCTTGGCCGAGAATCCATCCGCTGCATGCAACGCAAACTTGGCATGCACCACGCGCTCCTGCGAGTTAACAGAAGTCTTGTTGGCATGCGCCTTGACCGTATCGCTCACCTCGTTGCCACTTGCATCGGTAAACACCAACTCGTACTCGCACGGCAAGACCTTACCTTGGGCAGGTTCTTCCTGGATCAAATTGACCGAAAAGAGCGAGTTGGTCACTCGGCGTCCCTCACTAAGTACGCGCAGCGTCGCCGCACGCGCATCGACAAAGTCCTTGGAACCCGAGCGCGCACGCCAAAATCCGATAACGGGCACGCAAAGCTCCTGCAGGCTCATGCCGCCGTGTACGTAGTTGTTAGTACCGCCGGGTCGTTTGAAGTGCACGTTCTCACGCGGGGCAAACCCCTCAAAGCCGGCACCCAAACGCCCCATGTCAACATCAGCAAACACCCCGCGCGCCTCGTCCGAAAGCTTGGCCACGGCCTCGTTGGGCACCACCAGATGACGTTTGCCGTGCATGACGGGAGCGTCAAGGAAGGGAAGGTCTGGCTTGCCGAGCATCTGGCACTCGTTAAGTTCCCGACGCGTGTAGATAAAGCCATGATCCGCCGTTATAACAACACGCGCGCCCGGAGCGTCGGTGCACACGCGGCGCGCCAACGCGGCAAGTTCCTCCACGGCGTCCGCGCAGGCATCGAAAACGTCATCCTGCGTAGCGGCCTTCTCGCCCGTGGCATCGATCTTGTTGTGGTAGAGATAAACGAGCTCGGAGTCTTTGAGCAGCGCTTTACGCTCGGTTCCCGCCATGTTGAGGAATGCGCTCGAGCGCAAAGCGCGGGCCGTGGGCTCAACGTGGGCAAGTACGGCCTCGCGCTGCGGAGTCGTCGCAGTGGGCATGCCGTCAGCCAGCACAAACGAGCCATCCGCTGCAAGCTTAAGCGCTTGGTGTGGCAGCAGCGCGGGCATACCCACCTCGGTAATGGAGGGAAAGACCGCCTGCATGCTAGAGACCTTGACATTACCGCCACGCTCGCGCTCGAGCAGCGCCGCGACGTCGCGGGCCACCTCATAGCGCAGCGCGTCGCTCACGATAACGACCTTCGTTTTGGCAGAGCCCACAAAGGCGGGCAGCACGTGCCAGTAGAACTCATCCTGTCGTTCGGGCCCCTCGATGTAGCCGCAATCGGCCCACTCCCCTTGCGCAGCCGATGCCCAGCATGCATTGGCATCGGCCAAGAACCAGTTACTGTAGAGATTCTCCGCCCAGTCCACTACGGCTCGGGCAGGTTCCTCGAGCACATCGCACTCGACGGAGCGTGCCCGCAAATACGCGGTGCACATATGGCGATAGGCAGCGTCCATGACATACCAATCGGACGTGTAGGCATCCCACACCTGCTGGGGCTGCGCCAGATGGAACCCGCCCGCGTGCACCTGCCTAAACGCGCACATATCGGCCACGGCGACAAGCAGGTCAAAGTAGCTCTCGACACGGCGGTACCAGCTCAGGTCGCAGCGACGCGCCGCAAAGGTGCGCGCGTCCTCAACACGGTCCGCGCCCTGAGCAAACGAGCAGAACAGCTGCGAAAGCACGGCCTCGTTGACGCACGGGAACACATCAAGCGAGGCCAGCACATCGATCGGCAAGGCCTCAAACCGTGCAAAGAGCCCGCGAGCATCCTCTACCAAACGGCAGATCTCAAATAGGTCCTCGCTCGAAGCCTGAGCATCGGCAACCTGGTCCCACGTACGCACTGCCTCAAGACAATAGGGACCATAGGCAGGAGCCACAAAACGCTCGAGTCCCTTGAGCGCTCCCTCGGGAATCGCTGTGGATGCCGCCGTAAGGAACACGTGGGATGCCAGTGCAAGCAGCGAATCACGCTCATACAGCGGCCCCTCAAACCCATAGCAACGCACAATGAAGGCAGAGAGAACATCGCGCGCACAGTACTTGTCCGCCAACTCGGCCAGTGCCTCGGGCCCCTCGTGCAGCAGCATGGTCATACAGCCGCGCAGTACAAACGCGGGCCGCGCGTCGCCAGGCTCTTTACCGCCAAAAATCACCGTAAGGATGCCAAGTTCGATATCGGATGCGCCCGAGGCATGCGGAACACACGCGGCAAACTTAGCGCAGCGGGTCTTGGCATCATAGAACGTCTTGTGCTCGCGCAGACTCTCGCGCACGGCGTCAATATTCTCGATACCCAGCTGATCGGCCAAAAGTGAAAGATAGTCAGCCTGGAACTGATCGGCATACAGCTCAACATCGGCAAGCCAATCGCCCTCAAGCCTGCCGCGCGGGCAACGGCGATACAACAAGATATCGCTCGCAAGGTCATCGCGGTTGATAAGCTTCTTGACGGCAAACATGCGGCCCTCGCAGGCCTCAATAAATCGCACCGGGCGTTCAAAGTCACCTTGAACAGGCATAACGCCGTCATCGGTCCCCGCGCCATCGAATCCCTCGGCGGCCAATCGCTCAAACTCAGGGGCAAACTCGCCGTCCGCATCGTGCCAAACCACCACACGGCGGGGCATACATGCGAGCAACGGTTGCAAAAACCGCAGTTTGAGCTGTTCTTCTACATCGATCTTGGGCATGAATATCCTTACCGTATCTGCAGTTACTTGATCTTTGCCAGCACATCCTGAAACTTGGCGTAGTTGACCTTGACGCCGTCATCCAGGTCGATCTTAATCATCTGGTCTGCCAAGTGATGCAGCTTCTCCTCGTAGCCAATGGTCTCTTTGAGCTGGTCGTTGAGCTTTTTGACGCGCTTATCCAAGCGCACGCGCTCGCCGCGCTCGGCACTGGCAAGGGCATCGTTGGCATAGCCGATCTGCGAGCGATAGCGCTCCTGCTGCTCATGCACATAGTCGGTGCGGATGCGAGCCAACAGGTCGGGCTGATAGCGATGCATGTAAACAAGGCACTTGAAGCCGTTCTTTTTTCCACTGTCGAACAGCCAGTAGATGGGACGCTTCTTATAGGTCTGGCAGTGGTCCTTAAAGAAGTCCTTCAAAAAGTAGGCGCGGATTACCTCCCGCGAGGTACCCTTGCCGCCGATCGCCTCGGCAATAAAGGCCAGGTTCTGCTCGAGCGTCTCCTCGCCGTACACGGTGCGCACAAAGTCGATAAAGTAACGCACGATGTCGTCGTCAAAGTACTCGTCATCGGTAATGGGCAGCACGTTGTCGCTATCGGGCATAAAGGTCACGTGATCGGGATCGGGCATCTTGGCCAAATAGTCGTCGACCGTGGCGCCTTGATCGGCCAGAACCAGCCCGTCCACATCCAGCGAATAGCGGCCAAACATGCAGCCGACGGCATAGCTTATGAGCGAGGTGACCTCGTCGCGCTTGGTACGCACGTATTTGTTGCCCTTATAGCTCTCGGGAATCTCATCTGCGGTATCGAAGATGCGCGCCACCGAAACGTACTTGTCCTCGACCTCGATGGGTACCTCGCCCTCCATGTTGTAGATCTTGGCAAAGATTCGGTTGAGCTCTTCCTCGTTAGCGCGAAGCTGCTCAAAGCGAGCATTGACCTCGGCCTTGCGAGCCTCATATTTATCTTGAAGTAAAGTGGCCATGGTAGGCCATCCTTTCGTTGCTGTTGGAAACCACTGCGAAAAAATGGATTGCAGTATCCAAAAAAAACCGCTAAAACGCTCTCCCCGCTGTACAGGAAGCTTGAGGAACTAAGGCGATGCAATTTCGCACCTATTCTAACTACTAGCTTTTATCTCTATATCTCTTGTCTCTTAGCGAGAGCAGATTCACCCATGCATCAAGCGTATCCTCTTTCAGTAGCATTCTTGCCGTGACGTTTCCTTTACCGTTTGCGTCCTGTAAAGCCCACCACACTGATCCATCGGGCTTAACAACTCGCAAATATTGACCATGAGCGAGAGCATTCCTCAGATGTCTAAAAACGGCGTCAAGTCTTCTAAATGAACTTTTATTCTGTTTTCTCCTGCCTGTTTTGGTCTTCGCACCCGGCTTGAATTCTGAAAGCCCAGCAATCCTTTTGTTAAGACAAGCCGCTGTTGATAAGCAAATGAGGGCAAACTCGTAATCTCGTTTAATAAAACCAGATGAATCGCTACCTGCTTCGTGGGCCGCTTTTGCAAGGTCATTAGGGGTATATGCCCATCTTGTTTTAACGGCACTGTCGAAACACATCTGTTCAAGAAACGCATTTGCCTGAACAGTAGTATAAATATTCAAATCAGTAATAAACCCATTGGTCTGCCTCGTAGCATCAATAGCTTCTGATTCGGATACAAATCTTTGCAAATATATGCGTAGTTTTTTCTTAGAGACATCGTCCTTATACGATTCATGAACCTGTTTTATCCACGACACATCATTCTTAAGAGGTGGATGTGCGCATTTATTATTGTTAGCCTTTTTCTTCTGCGACATGTGGACTCCTAAACGAGAGGATGACGCTTGAAATCCCAGGAGGTTTCAAACGAGTCCCAGTCGGTTTTTGATAATCCTCTGCTTTCCTTAAATAACCCGTCTACGAGATTGAAGCAACTCAGTAGGACGGGAAATTTATCCACATCACCAGCGTTAACGTTCAGAGTTGGAGCGATTAACGAAAAATACTCTTTAGAAACGCTGGAGTTAAGCAGCGACAACATATAACCGATTTTATCCTCAGGAACAAAAAGGCACATGCCGGCATGCTCTGAAAGACAATTGGACGCATACCTAAACGAAGGGATGGACGAAGTAATCGCCGACCATGAAATGGCGGGCTTGAATTTCAGTTCATCCGAATAATCTTGCGCATGGTTTCCTTCACGCGAGGCCGACTCAAACACACTGTGACCGTTATTTGACCAATCAATTACAGAGTCAAGATTACCGAACCATTTACGATAAGAGCCTCCCTTTGTGCAGGGGTGCCATTTTCTGCCACTAAATAAATCGGATACAGATGATGACGAAAAACCGATAGTCCCAACGGCGCACTCCCACCAAAGCCTAATGAACTTATCATTTTTACCAGTGATAATTCCTTTAGACGTTCTTCCGAACGAAGATAGTTTAACGCCATCAGCCATCGCAGAGAGTAGTCCGTCGCTTGCCCAGTAGGCGATGGGGATGCCGGGAATCTGCTTGAAGGTGCCGGCGTCGCGGCGGTAGAACCAGCCGCAATCGGGGTTTTGGATGGCCTCGACCAGTTTGAGCCTCTTGGCCTCAGAGCCGTTGATATCAACAAGGCGCACATAGGCGCCCTCGGCGTCCGAATGCTGGTTGTAGATCACGTCAGCTGTAACGTTGACGACCTCGCCGCCGATAGCATCAAACGCGCGAGGTCCCAGATGGGCCATGGAAACGATTGTCTTGTTGTCGATAACCTTGGCGCGCATCTTCTCAAAGCTGCCCAGGAACATCCAACTCTGCATGGTAACCATTGCGGCGTAGCCCTTATCCTCGACAAGGTTAAAACCGCGCTCGATAAAGCACGTGCAGAGGTCGCTCTTCACGTCGGGGTAGTTCTTCTTGATCCACTTGCTCATGAATGGATTAAAGCTGCTGCTGCCCATATACGGAGGATTCGCAACGGTGCAGGTAAAACGATGGGACAGCTTCTCGCAGATGGCGGCAGCGCTTTCGAGCTTAGTTTTGGCCGTAGCGGCAAAAAGGTCATCGGAACAACTCGCGGCGGCAGCCTTGAGCTCGTCGATCTCGTCCTCTGAAGGATTGAGCAGCGAACCGATCTCGCCCAAATGACTCAGCTCCTCGGCGAGCTTCTTGTTACCCGGCAGCTCGTCCTCCCCTAGCGGGATGCTCGAGAGCACGGTAACGTCGGCGCGAACGCCACGCCTAAAGAAGCGACGGTCGTGCTCGCGGGCGCACATGGCAAGCGCCAGCTCCGCGATCTGTGCCGCGCGGGAATCGATTTCCATGCCTGCAAGGTTTTTAGTAAGAATGAGCTCGGGAATCTCGCGCTCACGATAGCCGCGCTCCTCGTACATGGCAAAAAGCAGCTCAAACGCATAGACCAAGATATGGCCCGAGCCGCACGCCGGGTCGCAGAGCGTGATCTCCTCGGGGCTCGAGATGTAGATGAAGTCCTCGTGCTCCTCGTCGGGCTCGATGTAGTACTCCATGCGCTCGCGCAGCGAACTCCCCGGATTGTTGAGCATCCACAGACGGCCGAGCGAGTTCTGGACCATATAGCGCACGATCCACTCGGGGGTGAAGAGCTGCGTGGCAGGTGCGATATCCGCCGCCGCTGCCTTGCGCTTGGACTTGAAGAACTCGTCTTTAACGTCAGCGTTGTAATACTGATACATCCAGCCCAGAACGGTCACGCCCTCGCGCCAGTCCTCGTCAGCTAGGACGGCATTGAGTTTGCCCACCACACTGTCAGCCATCATGAGGCCCTGGGGCAACAGCAGCTCCATGGCTCCGCCCACGCGTTCAAAGACGCCCGGCAGGCAATCGGCAAGCTCCTCGCACTGAGCCACAAACAGGTAGCGCCACAGCGGCTCATCCAAGCCCGCCATCTTGAGCTCGGCTATGCGATCGGTATCGGCCGTCGTTATCTCCACGTCCAGAGCATTCTCCACGGCCTCGCTACCATGGCTGCCGTCCGCACGGCTCAGCATACGCATGCGGCTGGGGAGCCATCCGCGTGCATCCATAAAGCGAATGGCCACGATGCGGTTGAACCAGGTGTAGGCCGCTCGGTCGCAGAGCGCCTCGTGACCCACCTCTGCCTGCATGCGCAGCAGTTCATCGCGTTGCTCAACCTCAGCCGGGCTTAGGGGCAGGCTGTTGACGGTCTCGGACCCAGCGGGCGCAGGTGCAGGTTCGGTGATGCCGTAGCGCACCATCTGCGCCTCAACGCCTTTGATGAGCTCCGTGCGGGCCCAGGTGCAGAAGCTCTTAAGAGCAGAATCGTTCATGGTTGATGAGCCTTTCTAAACGCCATAAGCAACCGGCGCACGTTTTGGCGCCGGTTGCCCCGCGGGTTAGTTGATACGGATCTCGTCGTTTGCAGCGAGTGCCTGCATAAGGCGGGAGCGCAAGTCATCCACATAGCGCTCCACGTCCTCTGCGGACAAGAGACGACTCGGCTTGGCCAGATCGGCGCGGCGCACGGTCTTGATCTTGCGCTGGGGCTTGGGCGCGGGCACGGGAGCAGACGATGCGGCGCCCTTGTTGGAGACCTTCTTGACCACCTCACCCGTACTCGTGACCTCAGTGGTGCGGCGCTCGTTGTCCATGCGCATGCGGGCCGCATCCACGGCGTCGTATATCTTGTTGGTTGCAGCAACGATCCAGTTGCCCCAGTTAGTCGCGGCAACACTCAGCTCGTTGAGGCTTTGAGCACTGTGGGCACGGTTTTTGAACGACTCGTATTTGGCGGCGGCTTCTGCTATGGCATCCTTGGCTTGATTGACAAAGCCCTTTTGACTCTCAGCCTGTGCCTGCAGGTCTTGCAGATCGCTCTCGATGCGGCACAAAAACTCATTGCGGCGGATGCCCAGCAGCTTTTTTATGTCGTCCTCAACGGGATCCATAAGCGGCTGCAGGTCTTTAATGCGGCCATAGGGCTTGGGATCTTTGAGGATCTCGCGCACCTTTGCCACGTTCTCCACCGCGCTGGGAATGTCATCGGAGGCATACTCGATACCCTCGGTGCGGCTCAAGAAATCCCTAGCGTGGTCAAACGCTGTTCGTTGGTTGGACTCTAAGAATTCAACCACCTTGTCAAAGTCTTCCTTGGCATCGAGCAAGCGCTCCTCATGCTTGGTGAACGTGGTCAAGAACGCCTCGGACTCGTTCTGGTCCTTAAGGACGTCGGCCACCTCCGAGCGCATCTTCTCACACTCGCTCTCGCCAGGATACGGATAGAGCGGTTTGATACCCGTATAGTAGTCGCGTGCTATGGCGAGGCACGACTCGCGCAAGTCCTCAAGGCGCTCCTTGAGCTCGACCACGAGCCTATCCTCGTTGGAGGGCACGGTCTTGAGATCAAACAGGTCACACATGAGTTCGCCCGTGGCGCGCAGCAACCGGTCGCTCATGCGCATGCGCAAGCGCACCTGAGCCTTATCGGCATCCTTGCGAAGGAGTGCCACCATGCGGCTGTCGTTAGCTTGAACCGTCTGACCGCCAAACAGCACCTGCGCGCGCTGCTCTACCACAAGCTGCGCCACCACATTTGCGATGTCGACCTCGCGCCAGCCAAAGGGCCTTTGCTGGTACTGGCGCTGGATATCGCCCATAGCGGTATCCAGGTGGCGCTGGTGCTGAACTTTGAGGTAGTCCTCGACCTCCTTGAGCGCACGCGTGTTACCCGCGTCCATGCCAGCGAGCCCCGCTTGAACGTTGCCCGCCAGAGTGGAGCGGATATCGGAATCGCTCATGACCGGCGAGCCGATATAGTCGGCCTTTTCAAAGACCACATCGCACAGCTGCGCCAGCACCTGCTCAAAGACCTGGGCGGGTTTGGCCGCGCGGACCTCAACCATGCGGTCGTTGACCGCGCAACGTGCATGGAGCACGGCCTCGCTCAAAAGGGTATCGGCCTCCTTCTCGTTATAAGCCGCCTCGCGCATCTTGGACTCGACGATCTGGCGCGTACTCGGCTGAAGCTCCTGGAGATTTCGCGTCTTGGCGTACTTGCGGATCTTGGCGGCGTTGACGAGCGTCTCCCAATAATCCGCCTCGTCGCTCAAGACCACGATGGCTTTGCCCGAAGAAGCCAAGGCCAGCTCGGTATCGTCCGCACGGCCCAGGTCGCTCGCCATAGTCGCCACGCAAAGCTCCATGCCGCCCATGCTGGTACCGTGGATTGAGCCGTCCACATAGCGGTCAAACGGAAAGTCATTGGCCCCACGGTTGAGTTTGCGCGCGGTATAGATGCTGTCGAACAGGCGCTTTTTGATAGACTCGATCACCTGCACGTTATCGATCGGGGTGCGTGCGATCTCCTGCGCTATCTCCTGCTCCTCGTCGGTGAGGAAGCTATAAGTATCGCCCTGGCGTGCCACGTAGTTCTCGCGCTCCAGGCGGGCAAGGGACTCCTTGACGCGGTCCTTGAGGGCGCGCATGTCCACGTCGAGGCCGTCGATCATGAAGATGGAGATGTTCTCGACCGTGGCCTTAACGTAGCCGATGTAGCGGATCAAGTACAGGAGCTTGAGCACCTGAACGTCGTAGGGCTCAAGGCCCTTTGCGTCCTCGGCCGCGCGGACCGCGCGGTCGACCACCTGGTTGATGCCGTGCTCCAGGTCCTTGGAGATGGTATCGAAGAAGCGCCAGAACGGCACGAGCGCACCGGCCCGGTCATGCTGGATGGCCTGAGCGCTCTCCTGGAACGCGCTCAGCATGGAGCGCTCGCCCGTTGACATGTGCTTGGCCTTGACACCGTGCTTGCGCACCTCGGTCATGACGTCGGGCAGGAGCTTAAACTGGTAGCCCACAAACGGGTAGCTAGCCACAAAATCCTTGGAGTTGGCGTAGCCGGCAAGGTCGGAGCGCGAGCCACCCTCAAAGGTAAAGTTGTTTTTGAGCACGGCGGCGTCTTGCTCGTAGACCTGTGCAAGCATATCGGCCACCGGCGCGGTCTTCTCGAGCACGCGGCGCTGGATGACCTCGTCCACGCTGGAGCTGGAGAGCGAAAGGCGGGTATTGAAGCGGCCCTGGATCTTTGAAAAGTCGTTGCCCACGGGCAGGCTCAGGTTGTCGATGGCCTCCTGGCTCGTGACCATCACCCACACGCGGCCACCGCAGGCGGCACCCAGCTCCTCGACGATGGTCTGAAGGCTCAGCATAAGGCTTGGGTCCTTGTCGTTTGTAATAAACTGACCCATCTCGTCGACCATAAAGAGCAAACGGAAGTTGCCGCCGTGGGCCGCTGCCTGAGCGTCCACGTAGTCCTTGACCTTTTTGGCAAAGACATCAGGGGCCAAAACCTCGTCCTCAGAACCCTCGAGCCAGTTCCATGCGGCCTTTTCGCTCATGCCGAGCACGCTCTGCAGCACCTCGACGACGTCGTCCTCAAAGTAGCTGTAGGTGTCGCGGGTCTGGAGCCAGGACTCGCCGTTGACGCGCTCAAAGGCCTCGCGGAACTCCTGGGTCTTGCCCAGGGAATCGATGTGATCCTCGAGCTTTGCAAGCTTGAGGTCCTCGCCGTAGAAGCCGCGTGCCTCGTAGAACATGCGCTCAAAGCCGCGAAGCAGCGCCGTGGGAGCCGTATCGCCCTGCTTCCACTGGCCCGCCTTGCTATCGATGTTAAAGAGGATGGCTTGCGTGGGCACCGAGCAGGCGCGCTCCATGGCAGCCGCGACCATGGGGTCGACGATCTTGCCATCAAAGTAGCGGATGGCGCTCTTACCGCCAATCTGGCGATTCTCGAGCAGGTAGCTCAGCATCTTGAGAAAGTGCGATTTACCGGAACCGAAGAAGCCGCTGATCCACACGCCGATCTTGTCGGTGCGCACATCGATGGCATCGCCGTAGGCCTTGAAGAACGTGGCAAAGTGCCCCTGCAGCTCGCGCGTCACCACGTACTCGTCAAGCTCCTGACGGATGGACTCGTCTTTTGAATCCTGGACCTTGACCACGCCGTTGATGGAGCGGTTGATGTCTTTTGCAAAGAGGTCGCGAATGATCGTGTTGTCCATGGGTGCTCCTTTGGGTTTGGGAACGTTATGGCAAAGGGTTGTTACCGGCGGCAGGGCCTTGTATGCGGGGAGCCGTGCTTACGAGATATCGATGGCGCGGTAGTAGTTATCGGCCGGCAGACGGTTAAAGAGCTGGAAGGAAGAGCCGTTGAAGCTGCCCGGATAGGCGGCGATCACCGGCACATCATCAAAATCCGCGAGCATGCAGTGGAGAAGCGTGTGCATGCGAAAGAACGGGAAGACCTCACCTGCACCGGTGAGGAGGATGACGTCTCTGGGCACGTGCGGCTCGGTTTGTTCAAGGATGCACGCGGCGACTTTCTCGGGCGAGGCGAACTTGGCCACGTCCTCGAGCACGCGCTGGGTACCGCGACGCTCCTCTTGGCGCGGGATGGTCTTGAGGACGCGGCGCTTTTCGAGAATTGCCAGCACGGCGTCGTAGAGATTCACGACCTTGAGCGTGCACGGGAGCTTGCCGGCCTCGGCATCGCGTGAAAGGACGTCAAATAACGCACGCGCCTCAAACTCGAGCGCAGGGTCGTAGCAGAAGGTATGGAAGCCGATCTCGTTACCTATGCCCTTGTTGGCCAAAAAGTCCTCGCTGCACAGGCACTCACGCAGGAGCTGCGCGCGGCGCTCAAATTCTTGGCGGGCGCGCTCGGAGCGGGCATGCGCCGCCACGACACTCTGGCGGGAATGGATGCCGATATTGGTGGTGAGATCGGTCGCCGGGGTGACTACGGAATCGGAAGCGCTGTTGACGGAAGCCACGCTACATCACCGCCCTGCCGGTAAGGGCCGCGATAAGAGGCTGCTCGCCCAGCTGGACCAGGCCCTGCTCGACCTCGGGGTCGAGAAAGAGCGGGGACAGGCGTTCGGACTCCGGGCCCTGACCCTCGCCTATAAGGCCGGCGTGGCGGAGCGTCTGGCGCAGCGAGCCCTTAATGCGCTTGACCGTGGCCTCGGTCCAGCGGGCCGCGTCCGGATACTCCGTGGTAAAGCGCGTCATAAAGGCGTTGAGGTCAGCCGCCGTGAAGGCATAGTCGAAGTTTTGCAGGCGCTCCCCCACCTCGACGAGCACGAGCTCGCGCACGATGTCGTAGCGGCAGATCATGCTGTAAAAGATGGCCTGGTCCGCCTGCGTGGGAGTACCAGATGCCATAAGGCCGGTTAGGGATAACGCAGCCTCGGCGGCAGTATTGGGGTCGATGCCGCGCGCGGCGCACGCGGCGTCCGTGGGCATCATGGCGTCGAGGCGGCGAAGGCACACGGTTGCGCGGTTGGCAACCATGCGCTCCGTAGGATATTGAAAGAGGTTATCGCTCTTTACGCGTACAATGACCTGCTCGTCGCTTGCGCCCTGCGTGCGCAGAACAGCGACGATGCGCATCTCATGCGGGAGGAATTGCTCGCGGGTGAGCACCCCCCCCGAACGCTTTTTGTGGTTACATCCACAGTGCACGCTCCAAGGGTGTCAAAGGCTGTCACAAGTGCGCCGCAGCCCGGCAGGCAGGCGCGGCGCACATGACAATAATCATACCTGTTGGTAAAAAAGTTACCACGACCAGCGTGTCAAATGTTGAGCAACAAAATTAAATCCGGTTAACGGTTATTTTCGCAGCTCAGCAGCTTTGACGAGATCGCCCCAAATCACACTTGCCAGATAAACGCGCTTGCGAATGCAGACACGCACACGCCCAAAGCCACCTCGCATCGGACCCCCACCCTCCACTACACTCAACATTGAGTTATACATATGATTCCATGTAAGGAGCTTCATATGCCAGACGTAAAGCCTATTTCCGATCAGACGGGCGCACTAACCGCCATCCAAGAACGCGAGTATCGCATTCAACGTGCCATCACGCGTGGCTACGACGATCTGGTAAACGGTCGCATTCGACCCTGGAAACAAGCGAAGATCGAGGCGGATCAGATGCGAGCCTCAAGACAACCCTCCCCCATGTAACCATCCTGTAAATCATAGCGGCGCACTCGAGTTTTACCGTGATGCGGTCGCGCCTGGCGCTCCACTGTGCTAAAGTATCCCGAACGTTCAAACGACTACGAGGGGGACCTAGAAGATGGCACGTGTGCACAACTTCTCAGCAGGCCCGGCCGCACTGCCCACCAGCGTGCTTGCCGAGATCGCCGACGAGATGATGGACTACCGCGGTTGCGGCATGTCTGTGCTCGAGATGAGCCATCGATCTAGCATGTACCAGCAGATCATCGACGACGCCGAGGCAACCCTGCGCCGCCTGCTGAGCATCCCCGACAACTACCGCGTCCTGTTTTTGCAGGGCGGCGCCACGCTGCAGTTTGCGGGCATCCCCATGAACCTCATGCGCCGCGGCCGCGCCGGCTACGTCGTGACCGGCAACTTTGCCAACAAGGCGTACAAGGAGGCCGCCAAGTACGGCGAGGCCGTGCTGCTCGCGAGCTCCGAGGACACCAATTTCGACCGCATTCCCAACATGGCCGACATCAACGCGCGCATTGCCGCCGAGGCCGCGGGCAAAGGCCTTGACTACGTATACATCTGCCAGAACAACACCATCTTTGGCACCATGTACCACGAGCTGCCCGATTGCGGCGACGTACCGCTGGTCGCCGATGTCTCGAGCTGCTTTCTGTCGCAGCCGCTCGACGTTGAGCGATACGGGCTCATCTACGCCGGTGCGCAGAAAAACGCCGGTGCCGCGGGCGTAACCGTGGTCATCGTGCGCGACGACCTGATCGCCGACGGTCCGGCCTTTGCGCAGACGCCGCAGTACCTGGACCTTAAGACCCAGGCCGCCAAGGGCTCCATGCTCAACACGCCCAACACTTTTGGCATCTACGTGTGCGGCAAGGTGTTCCGTTGGGTTGAGCAGACCGGCGGACTTGCCGCCATGGCCGAGCGCAACTGGGCCAAGGCCAACCTGCTCTATGACCTGCTCGAGCACAGCGAGCTGTTCCATGGCACCACGCAGGCCGACAGCCGCTCCATCGCCAACGTCACCTTCCGCACCGGCGACGCCGAGCTCGACGCTGCCTTTGTCGCGGGCGCGGCCGAGCACCAGATTCAAAACGTCAAGGGCCATCGCCTCGTCGGCGGCATGCGCGCCAGCGTGTACAACGCCGTCACCATGGAGGACGTGCAGGCACTGGCCTCGTACATGAAGGACTTCGAAGCGCAGCATAGTTTGAGCCCGCGATCTAACTAGCCCGCAACCCGCGGGCCGACCAGCCACTTCAAACCACTTGTAATAAACAAATCCGCTAAGGAGTTTTTCATGCGCAAGATTAAAACCATCGACGACATTACCAAGGACGGCAAAGTCGAATTTGGCGAGGGCTACGAGTTTGTGGGCACCGCCGAGGAGGCCGATGCCATCCTGATGCGCTCCACCGACCTGCACGGCTACGAGCTGCCCGAGGGCATTCGCGCCATCGCCCGCTGCGGCGCCGGCGTCAACAACATCCCCGTCGAGGAGTACGCCAAGAAGGGCGTCGTCGTCTTTAACTCCCCCGGTGCCAACAGCAACGCCGTCAAGGAGCTCGTCCTGGGCATGCTGGTGCTCTCGAGCCGCGGCGTGGTGCAGTCGATGAACTGGGTGCGCGACAACGCCGACGATCCCGAGATTCAGGTCGACGCCGAGAAGGCCAAGAAGGCATTTGTGGGCCGCGAGCTCAAGGGCAAGCGCATCGGCGTCATCGGTCTGGGCAACGTGGGCTCCAAGGTCGCCAACGCCTGCGTCGAACTGGGCATGGACGTCTACGGCTACGATCCGTTCATTTCCGTCGAGCATGCGTGGGTGCTGAGCCGCGAGGTTCAACGCGTGGGCACGCTCGAGGACCTCTGCCGCGGCTGCGACTACCTCACCGTGCACGTGCCCAGCAAGGCCGACACCATCGGCATGATCAGCACCCAGCAGATCGACCTGCTCGCTCCGGGCGCCGTGCTGATCAACTACGCACGCGAGACCATCATCGACGAAGACGCCGTCGACGCCGCCCTGCGTGAGGGCAAACTAAGCTGGTTTAGCTGCGACTTTGCCACGCCCAAGACCGTCAAGATGCCCAACACGTTTATCACCACGCACTCGGGCGCCGGCACCGGCGAAGCCGAGGCCAATTGCGCCGACATGGCCATCAGTGAGCTCAAGGATTACCTGGAGAACGGTAACATCGCGCACAGCGTCAACTACCCCGCCTGCAGCATGGGCAAGGCGCGCGCCGCGAGCCGCATTGCCTGCCTGCACGCCAACGTGCCCAACATGATCGGTCAGATTACGGCAATCCTGGCCAAGGACAACGCCAACGTACAGCGTATGACCAACGAGTCCGCTGGCGAGAACGCCTACACCATGTTCGACACGGACGAGCACCTGAACAGCAGCACGATCGAGGCGCTTAAGCAGATTCCGTCGATGTATCGCGTGCGCGTGATTAAATAGCGCCGGCGCCAATCCTGCCAGACAGGCCACGAAGCCCATTCGGCCCCCGTTTTTCACGAAACGGGGGCCGATTTCATTGCTCCGGACGGCTTTAAAATAATACCCAGAACAAGTTTTTTCGGATAATCGACAGTGAGGCCTCAGTCGCTAAGCACAACTGCTTTTACAAACAGCTTTATCAGGGGTTTTAGTAGGTAAAAATCGATCTCTATATGCCAAATTAAGGTTGACTGTCCATTTTCCGAAATAACTTGTTCTTGGTAGCACTTTTAGAGCAAATTCCGGGGTGCAATTGAACCCTTTTCGCAACTAAAACCCTGGTTCCCGCGACCGTTTTCCACCCGCGCGGCTACATTCCCGCCCAATCGATAAAAATCTCCTCACGAAGCCGCCGTTCGAGCTCCTGCTGCCGCGGCGTCTTGTCTTTCAACGGCATATCGAAGTAGGACATGATGAGTTCCATCACCACGCGGAAGGCATCGGAGTCGGCCAGCTGGCCATAGGTCATCAGAACGACGGGATATCCCATCGCTTGCAGCGCGGTCGTTCGATCGGAGTCCGAGATCTTGGATTCTATGGATCCGTGAATGGCTTTACCTTGGCATTCAACCAGGCACTCTCGGCTGCCGTCCTTATTTGCCAGCAGAATATCGGCATAGCGCCTATCGAGTCCCGAAATCAGGCGGGCACCGCGCGTCATGCGAATCTCGACGTTATTGGTAAGGCGCAACCCTTCGCCGCCGCGCAATCTTGTAAGGCCAAACAGCATCGAAGCCTGGACCTCGAGCGGCGATGCCGCCACCCCCGTAATGCATTTCGCGGCACGCGTGAACGATTTAGCGCCGCGGAGTCCCGGGATCTTATCGACGTATTCGGTAAGTTCAGAGAGCTCGATCAAGGGAGGTCGTTTCCACAAGTCCGTTGGATTCCCCGAGACATCCTTTACGTTTTCCCAGCCCAGCCGCGCGTCGCCCCACCGGTCCCCGTATGCCTGCTCAAGTGCCGACTTTACCTGAGGCGCAATCTTGCACACGGCGAAGGTGCCACACATCTCATACATGCACATGATCAGACGCTCGTTTGAGACCGAGGAAGCCAGGGTCAGCAGGGTAAAGAGTGGGGACGCAACATCGAGGCCAAACTCCGTCTGCCGCACGGAATCAAACGGCCTCTCCCCGTTCCAAACATGCCTGACAATGCGATCGCCCTTACGTCCGCAGCTGCCCTGCGCCAACACGTGTAACGGGGTGCCCAGGAAATGCGTGACGAGCGGATGCTCACATAGGTGCTCCCTGCGCGGATCGTCCGCAGAATCGGGCAGGTCCGGCATTATTGCCAAGACCTGTGGAGGTATCCGGTGATACCGAAAGGCAGATATGTCGCACAGCATGTCGTCCATGAAGGGTACGTACCCGCTGCGTCGCTTGTGAACCCGCCCGGACGGCAAACGCGCTGGCTCGGCCTGCGAACGGTAAATACTGCCACGCCCACGTCGCGGATCTCTCAGGAGGCTTACAATCGGTTTGGAAAGCAAACTGATTGTGAGGTTGCATATGGTTGATGAGGATTTTGCCTGGCGGCTTGCGCAGGAGCTTGTGCGGATCGACAGCTCAGACCCGGGCGCGTATGAGGATGAAATTGAGCGCTTCATTAAGAGGCTCATTGAGCAGCAGCTGGCACAACTTGATAGTTCTGCGCTCGATGCCGTGCAGATTGAGGAGCTCGAAGTGCTGCCCGGGCGCCGCAACCTTAAAGTCACCGTGCCGGGCCAAAGCGACGAGCCGCGGCTGATCTATATCTGCCACATGGATACCGTCACCTTGGGCGATGGCTGGGACGCAGACATCGAACCGCTTGGGGCGGTTGTGCGCGACGATAAACTCTATGGCCGCGGTGCCTGCGATATGAAGGGTGGCCTGGCCTGCGCCATTGCCGCACTGGTCCATACGCTCGAGCGCGTGGCGGCGGATGGCGCGCTGCCACGCCGCGGCTTTTCGCTCATCTGCTCGGTCGACGAGGAAGACTTCATGCGCGGCTCAGAGGCCGCGATCGATGCTGGCTGGGTCAGCTCGCGCGAATGGGTGCTGGACACCGAGCCCACCGACGGACAGATCCAGGTGGCGCACAAGGGGCGTACGTGGTTCGAGATTGAAATGGCTGGCGTGACGGCGCATGCGAGCCAGCCTTGGAAGGGCGCGGATGCCGTCGCCGCCATGGCCGAGGTCGTGTGTTCGCTTCGTCGCGCGTTTGCGGCGCTGCCCGCGCACGATGAGCTGGGGCCTTCGACCATCACGTTTGGCCAAATCGAGGGCGGATATCGCCCCTACGTCGTACCCGACCGCGCCAAAGTCTGGGTCGACATGCGCCTGACCCCGCCGACCGATACGGCCGCCGCAATCAATATGGTCGAGCATGCCATCGCCGTCGCCGAAGCCGCCGTTCCCGGTTGCCATGGCAGCTACACCGTGACGGGCGACCGCCCCGCCATCGAGCGCGACCCGAACTCTCCCCTTCTAGCAGCGCTCAAGCGTGCCGCCGATGACGTAACGGACGCGGACACGACCGTCGGCTTCTTTACCGGCTACACCGATACCGCCGTCATTGCCGGCAAGACAGGCAACCGCAATTGTATGAGCTACGGCCCCGGCTCGTTGGCGCTCGCACACAAGCCCGACGAGTATGTGCCCCATGCCGATATCGTTCGCTGCCAAAACGTGCTCATCGCGCTTGCCGATAACACGCTCTGGGACGCAAGCGGCCAAGTTGGGGCATAATAAGCCGCGAACAAACCGACTCGCGCGTTAGGACCGCCCATGAAAGCACTTCCGTTTCCCTGCATCCGCCCGGCTCAGGACCGTGTGCTCGAGGCGCTGCCTGCGATGGGCGGTATCCTGAGCGGCAACGACGCCCTGCGCGGCGCCATTGCTGACGGCCTAATGCTCAAGGATCCAGGCGCGGCGTATTACGTGTACGAATGCTCGGGCGAGCCGGGTCGCGCGACGGGTGTCGTGGCGATTTGCCCGGTTAACGTACTGACGGGTAGCGACGAGGCTGCCGCCGAGAGCGTCGACGCACTCGCCGCCGCGCGCGCGATCGCCGAGCTTAAGGTGCAGCCGCGCCCCGTGTCGCTCGCCTACGAGGCGTCGCCCGTCATGGATATCATTTTGAGCGCTGCCAAAGAGGGCGCATCGCTCTACGCCGTCACCGATCCCGCGGGCGTCACACATCGCGTGTGGGAGGTCAAGCGCGAGGACGCCGTTGCCGCCATCCGTGCCATGCTCGATCAGGCGCCCGACCCGGTGTTCGCCGGTGACTCCGCCTATGTCGCCGCACTGGCTGGGGCATCGCAGATTCTGGCCGACGAGGCCCGCGCTGCCGGCGCCTACTCTGGCAAAGAGCCGTTCAACTTTGCTGTAGCCGTGCTGTTCCCCGCCGCGCAGGTCAGCGGCAGCGCGCCGCAGGTTCCGACGGGTCTGCTCACTCACCAGGTCTCACGGTTCTAGCGAACTCAAACGCTAAGCTGGAAAACCCAGCATCCAAACAAACAAGGGGCGGAGATGCAGCAAACGCATGCACCTCCGCCCTTTTCGCATCAAACAATTACGCCGGTAAACCGGGCCGCAACGTCAGCGTTATCCACGCTGCGGACCTGCCGCCGCCACGAGCGGCTCTAGCCCCAGCTCGCGCGCGTAGTCTTCCTGCGTAAAGACTTCGACCAGTTCAAACGTATCGGCCGCATCGTCAAACGCAAAATGCAGCACTGAGCAGTTGCCCGGCACGCGTTCGCGCTCGTCGGCCGCCGCGCCCCGCACGTGGTCCAAAAACTCCTTGATAGCTGAGCCATGACTTACCGCGAGCACGCACGTATGGTCCGGACGCCGCATAAGATCGGTCAGCGTCGCCACCATGCGCGTGCGCACCTGGATCTGGCCCTCGCCGCCAAACTGCCGATAGAAGTCGCGCCACGGGCGCTCGGGCATAAGCATCACGCGCTCGGCCTCAAAGTCGCCAAAGAACCACTCACGCAGGCCGTCCAGGCGCTCGTACGCCAAGCCCGGCCACAAGTTGGCGATAGTCTGCTCGGTGCGATGAAGCGTAGAGGTGTAGGCATGATCGGGCTCAATGCCGCGCGCACGTAAAAACATGCCGGCGCGCGCCGCCTGGTCGCAACCCAACTGCGTAAGCGGCGAGTCACTCCACCCCTGAATGATACGCTTAAGGTTGAATATCGTCTGTCCATGACGGACCAGATACAGATCTTTATTCATAGGGGTCCTTTCGTTCGTTACCAACCCAAGAGCGAAAACGCCCCGTCGCAATAGCCAAAATGAAGCACGGCACCGTTGTCGGGTAGCTCTCCCCCGCCAGTCACATACTCAAGAAACTCCTGGCAGGCTGAGCCGTGGGAAACCGCCAGCACGCAGTCGTGCTGCGGCCGGGCCATAATACGGGACAGCGCCGCGACCATGCGCGACTGAAGCTGCACTTCCGACTCGCCGCCAAAGGCCACCGGATAATCGCCCCAGGGCTGCGGCGGCATCTCGCGATTTGATGTGCCCTCCAGCGAGCCAAAATGCCACTCACGCAGGTCATCGACCAGCTCAATGGAACGGCCCTCGCCAACGATAAGCTCGGCCGTATGCCGCGCCCGGCCCAACGGCGAGGAATACACATGATCAAAGGCCACGCCACGCGCCGCAAACGCCGTACGCGCCGTCAGCGCCTGCTCGCGCCCGCGCGCCGTAAGCGGCGAATCGTGCCAGCCCTGCAAAATGCTCTGCACATTGAGCTCAGTCTGCCCATGCCGCACCAAATACAGATCTGCCACACGCTCTCCCCTCGTACCACCACAAAGGGGACAGGCACCTTTGTGGTGGTTTACCGTCTGATCACGCCGCGGTGACGCTCAGCTACACCAGCACGTCGGCGAGCGGGCGCTTGGGTACGTGGTGCACCTGCGCATCGTCACGCCAGTAATTAATTGAGCCGTCGGGGTTGGAATCGATCGCATCGATCATCTGCGTCTCGGCCGGCACGCCAAAAGCCATGATCAGCTTGAGCTCATACTTGTCGTTATCGAGCCCCATAGCATCGATCGCGCGGGGCGTAAAGGCCTTGAACATGCAGGCTGCCACCTCGGGCGTGGCGCTGCGAGCGGCGAGCATCATCGTCTGCGCGGCAATGCCCGTGTCGACCTCGGTGATGGGCGCGGCGGGCTTACCCGGAACAGCGCGCTCGGCAAGAATCGCGATGTAGCCGGTCGGACGCTCGCCCTCGGCAGGACCCGACCAATCCTTAAGCGCGCCGGCCCATGCAAGCTCATCAAATACACGCGCGCAATCCTCGGCACCGCTCACCACATGAAAACGCAGACGCTGAGCATTGGCGCCGCAGGGAGCCAGGTGCGCCAGTTCCGCCAGCTCGAGCAAAAACTCGCGCGGCACGCGCATGGACTCGTCAAAACGGCGGCACGTACGGGCGCGGCGGACCAGCGCGTCAAACGTGTCCAGGCCAAGCTTTTCGCAACCTTGCTTTGCCATCGATTCGACACTCGACGGTGCCTCGGGAACTGCTTCGTTCATAGGGACCCCCAATACAAGCCAATTGTCCTTAGGAAAATCTAACCTAAAACGTAGGCAATAACGAACAGGGCTGCAATGTTCTACACCTGTTGAATAGAAACTCGCGACGTGGGGAACAACGGAAACAATTCGGGGCCTTTGGGTTACGTTTCGCCCTCCCCGACCCATACGTCAGCGCCCTTAGGGGATACTGGTTGTAACGATCAAGGCTTACGCCGCACGGAAAGGAGACTTATGGGCATCTTTAAGAACGATGATCAAAAATCGAGCCAGTTTGGATTTGACGAGAAAAGCATGGCGGGCAAAGCCGTCAAGGCCGTACGCTGGATCTACGCCATCACGGGCGTCTTAGCACTCATTGCTGGTATCGCGCTGCTTTTTGCACCTGCCAAGTCCCTCGTCTTTTTGACGACTGTCCTGGGTTTTTACTTTGTAATCACTGCTGCCATCAGACTATTCACTGCCATTTTTGAGCCGCTGCTGCCCACCGGCTGGCGCGTGACGAGCATCATCTCCAACCTACTCATTATCTTGGGCGGCGTCATAATCCTGCGCAATCAGGCCTTCTCGACCGCGACGCTCACCACGCTTGTAGTGGTCGTCGCCGGCTTTGGCTGGATCGTCGAAGGCGTCATGTCGATTCTGGAATCCGAGCTTTCCGCCAACCGCGCCCTCGCCATCCTGAGCGGCGCACTCTCCATCATCGCGGGCATGTTCGTGTTTATCTATCCGCTGTGGTCGGCCAAGATGCTCGTCATCTTTAGCGGTGCCGCGCTGCTGGTGTTTGGCGTGACGCTCATTGTCCGCGCCATTCAGTTTGGCAAACTGGTGCGCTAGATGCCAAAGACGCTTTTTATTGATGCCGACGCCTGCCCGGTCACGCGCGAGTCGATTGACTGCGCGCGGCGGGCGGGCGTCGCCGTTGTTATCGCCGGCAACAGCACGCAAAACCTGGAACGGCACATTCGCCGCGACGACCCGCGCGATGCCGAGCACGCGCGACGCGGCTTTTGGATCACGACGCTCGACGTGAGCGTGGGCGCCGACAGCGCCGACTTTGCCATTGTCGAACGCCTGCAGGCGGGCGACGTGGTCGTGACGCAGGACATTGGCTTGGCGAGCATGGTGCTCGGGCGCGATGCCGCCGCTATCGGTGTGCGCGGGCGCGTCTACGACAAAGCAACCATCGACATGCAGCTGTTTATTCGCCACGAGGAAAAGAAGGTACGCCGCGCCGGCGGACGCACTCGCGGTCCGGCAGCATTTACCAGCGAAGACCGCGCCCGCTTTAAACGCAACCTCACCGAGTTGCTGCACTAACCAAGGTAGATTTTTGAGACATGCCTAAAATCTACCTTTTTGTTTTGAGCGGTGTGAGCGCTCGGAATCCATTGCTCAACAAAAAACGGGCTTCAAAATGCCATGCGTCGCCGCATTGCGCAGGCGCTGAGCATGGCTATTTGAAGCCCATTTTTTAGGCCTACTTAGAGGCCAACGGCGGAGAGGATGAGGCCCCAGCCAGCGCCGATGACGTACATCATGATCAGGAACACGGCATTTTCGCGGGCGCTGCGGTTGGTGCGGAACAGCACCAGATAACCCACGCCGGCGGAAATGAGCGTGCCGGCGAGCATCGGCGCCAGTTGCAGCGCGCCTTCCAGATACAGCTGTGTAATGACCACGCTCGCCGAGCAATTGGGAATCAGCCCGACAAGCGCCGAACCCAGGACAGCGAGTGTCTCGTTGCCGCGCAGGAACTGCTCGATCGCGGACTCGCCGAACGTCTCGAGCACGGCGACCAGAATCAGCGTCACCAGAAAAATGAATACCGAGACCTGCACGGTGTGCGAGATCGCACTGCGGATGATCGACAGGACAGGCGTCCCTTCGTGGGAGTGAGAGTGACCGTGACCGTCATGGTGTTCATGTTCGCCCTCATGACCGTGATCGTGGCCATGTCCGTGTTCGTGCTCGTCCTCGTCTTCATCACAACCGCAATGGTCGCGCTCGCACAGCTCGTGGATGTGGTCGGCGCTCACGCCTGCCTCGGCCACCTCGTCGATGATGTCACCGCCGCTGTGGTCGTCGTGCGCGCAGTTCACGTGGGCCGGGTTGGCCGCGGTTCCCAGCACGGTACGGCGAATCGCCGCGTGCGCGCGGGCGTTACGGCGCAGGCCGCGAATGGCAGCGTCCACGATAAAACCCGTGACCAGTGCGATCAGCGCTTTCGAAGCCAAAAGCATCGCCATAGTCTGCACGGGAACCTGCTCGGCAAGCAACAGCGGCAGCATCTCGTCGGAGGTCGAAAGGAACACCGCCACCAACGTGCCCAAGGTCACGACACGGCCGGCGTACAGCGTGGCCGCCATGGCCGAAAAGCCGCACTGCGGCACCATGCCCAGCAGCGAGCCAACCACGGGACCCGCAGCGCCGGCGCGCTTGATAGCGCCGTTGACGCGGTCGCCCGCAACGTGCTCAAGTGTCTCGAGAGCAAGATACGTCACCAACAAAAACGGCACCAGCGACAGCGTGTCCTTGCCGGCGTCGAGCAGAATATCAATCAGTAAATCCATGACGGATGGAACCTTTCGTGTCTTTCGGCAGCATTGTAAAAGTCCTAGCGGTCAACTAGGGTATTGTAGTTGTCCCGGGCGCGGTGCCAATAGTTGCCTATGGTAAACTATCATCTCGCCATAACTCAGTAACCTCGAGCCGCACAACGCGGCCCGTCCAAGGAGTAGCATATGAACGTATCGCAAGCACTCGAATACGAGCGCCAGCCGTTTATCCCCATGTTTATCTACGGCGACCACGGCGCCATGGAGTCCGAGCGCCAGAAGGGCGAGGAGGCCCTCAAGGTGCTCGAGACCGAGTACTTTACTGCCGAGGGCGACCCCGGCTTCGACTTTGCCACCGTGCGCGACCTGGCCGACCGCAACCGCGACCTGTGCGACCAGATTGGCGAGGCACGCCTGCGCAACGTGACGCCCGCGACGCTCTCGCGCGGCCTGTCCGACGCCGACACCTGCGCCGCCATCGGCAAGATGCAAAAGCGCACCGCCGCGTCCGTTATGCGCGAGATCCGCGGCGACCGCGACGCACTCGGCGTGGCCTATGCCCGCAAGCCCATCCAGGGCACCGTGCTCGGTATCGACATCGAGACCACCGGTCGCGCGCCCGAGCGCGGCTATATCATCAACGTGGGCTGGGAGATCATGGAACTCACCAGCGACGCCATCCCGCACGACGCCGAGGCGCACTACTGTGGCCTGCCCGACATCTACCGCGGCGAGGATGTGCCGCTGTCGAATATCCACCACATTACCTGGGACGACATCGACGGCAAAACGCCCTTCCGCGAGAACAAGGAGCTGCAAAAGCAGCTGCTCAAGCTTATGAAGAAGTACCCGTACATGGCACACAACGCCGCCTTTGAGGACAGCTGGTTCAAGATCCACCTGGACGGCTACGCCGAGGCACGCCGCGCCGGCAAGATCATCGTCATCGACTCGCGCCAGATCTGCCGCAGCCTGGACGCCGACGTGCGCTCGCTCCCCCGCGAGTCCGCCCCAGCCGCGCTCGAGAACTGGGCGCGCCGCCGTGGAACCCTCGCCGCCGACGCCAACGAGCAGCATCTGGGTCTGGATGACACCGACCTCATGCTCCGCACGGTACAGGCCGAGTTCAACCTCAAGAACCTGTTTGCGAAATAACCGATCCATCTGCGGGAGCGCCTGCCAGGCACAGTGCAATCCGTCTGGGCACACCGGCACGCAGTAAACTAGGGCGCAGTCTTATGGCTGCACCCTAGTTTTAATCAAAACGAGCAAATACGCATGCTTCACATAGTCGGCAGGTTGGCCCACCTACTTTTTTCGAGTTGTTCGGCCAGCTGAACCACTAGTCGAGGCCCCTTGAACCGCAATCGAGCGCTATAGTCGCCCCAATTTCGCAACCAAGCCCTATAAATCTACCTGAATCAATTCGAATAGGACGTTGCGATCGCACCATTCGTATAGGATAAGGCCGAATAACTCAAATTATGTTGGTGAGGCATCTGAGCGGTCGGCAAAAACGCTTAGAAGCTACGAATCCGCAACTAAAGTTCACCAAAATGGGGCAGCCGACAGAAACCTCCCCAGCCGAAGCTGCCCCCCTCAATACGACAGCTCAAAAACCCACCGTTCGCAGAAGATAAGCCGCGCCCCAATACCGTTGCCCGAAGTTTCGAGCGTATATGGCGTCCGCTATGCCATCATGCGCGTATGGGAATCGTTCTGTCACATACCACGGCACGCGCTGTATACCAAACAGTCAACTCGCTCGCAAGCCACGCGACCGATCCCATACCTATGGAAAAGATCAAGGTGTCTGCGCCGACCACGTCCAACCTGGAAGCGGCGCGAGCATGGCTCAACAGAAAGAATGTCGATTCTGAAAGCATCCATGTGCTGACGTTTTCCAATAATGCCAAAAGGCACCGCAAGGGCTGCATCTGCCACTGCACGCGCTATACGTTTGATGCAGAAAGCTACCTAGAACTCGAGCCGAACGTCTACATCGTCGATATCAAGCTGTGCGCGTTAGAAGCAGCAGCCGACCTCAACCTTTCGGAGCTCGTTGAGTATTACTTTGAAATCTGCGGCTCCTACGCGCTTGGAACGTCCGACGAAACTCAATATCGCGAGCGCCCAGCCCTAACCAGCGTTGAAGAGCTCAGAGCCTTCTTTTCAGAGGCATCGGGGTATCGTGGATCTAATAAAGCACTTAAGGCACTTTCTTATGTACGCGAAGGCTGTCGCTCCCCACTCGAAACGGCGTTTGTCATGATGCTGACAATGCCCAAGTCAATGGGTGGCTTAGCCATACGCGCTATCAAAACGGACTATCCGATCCCAGTCCCCAAAAGATACGCCGCCCTAACGCGACGGACGGTTTTCTACCTCGACGCGCTGCTCGAAAATTCGATGACCGATATCGAATACAACGGCTTTTACCACGACGAGCCCGAACAGCAATCAATTGACGAGGAACGCCGAAACACGCTGCGAAACATGGGATATGCCGTTATCACAGTTAGTCGTCATTCGTTTTTCAAGCAGTCCGCTTTTAGGCGGGTCATGGAAGCGATTCGCATTCGCGAGAAGATATGGCCCGGTCGACTCCCGGATAACTTCGCCATCCTGCAAGAAACTCTTCGTCAATTTGTCTTGCGGCGCTACTTCGAATACGGTCGCCGCGTCCTGGAGACACTCAAAGAAGAAGAGGCCGCCAAGCGCGAAATTGCAAGCCAATATCCGCAAGCTGATGACCCGAGCATCAACGATGTGCCAGAACCCGACGACATGCAACACGTCGGGGCCCTTGCTGAGGAAATCAATGGGCCTTGGGAATGCGACATGTTCGCAAAAATCGATGAAAACCGCACGGAAGACGACACGATTATTGATCTAATTGAGAATTCGCTCTTCTAAAGGCGATCTCTGCGGATGTCCACCTACATTTTTCGACTTATTCGGCCACCGATGTGCCAGATTGGCTGCAGCAATGCTCAATATAACTTTAGATAAAACTGATTCTGCAGGAACTCCCGTAGAGGAAGAACTGATTCTCGCTGTATTTAACACGATAAAGTACAAATATGAACAGTCCTAATGCTTCTCAAGGTGGCTTTCTTAGCATGCTGGCCGAACATCTCGAAATATGTTGGCGAGCATTGCGTCGATGTCTCCCAACCCGCAGAAAATCGCAGAGGCGGCAAGCAGTCATCGAAATTAACGTAAATAGTATTGACATATGAACATGCGCTCATATAATCGGAAGTAAGTTATATGAGCGCATGTTCATATGAAAGGATGTTGCAATGAGCAGCCACGCTGATGAAACAAAGACTGGCATCGAGGCCACCGAGCCGATCGTCCCCACCACCTGCTCGCCCGAGGACCTTCCCGACGAGGAGCTGTTGTACGACCTGGCCGACCTGTTCAAGGTCTTCAGCGACACCACACGCATCAAGATTCTCTATGCCCTCATGGGCCGCGAGCTCTGCGTGGCCGACATCGCCGAGGCGACCGCAACCTCGCAGTCGGCAGTATCGCACCAGCTGCGCACGCTTAAGCAGTCGCACCTGGTCAAGTTCCGCCGCGACGGCCGCAACATTCTCTACTCGCTCGCCGACGATCACGTCTACACCATGCTTAACCAGGGCATGAGCCATATCTGCGAATAGCAATCAACCACGGTATCAGCGCGGCCGGCACCCAGACCGCTAACACAGGGAAAGGAACCCACCATGAAAAAGCAGTTCAAGCTCGACGAGATCGATTGCGCCAACTGCGCGCGTGAACTTCAGGACGAGCTGGCTAAGCTCGATGGCGTCAAGTCCGTTTCGGTCAACTTTATGACCCAGAAGCTGACGCTCGAGGCTGACGACGCCGAGTTCGACGAGGTCCTGGACCGCGTCGTTGAGTTCACCGCCGACGCCGAGCCGGACTGCGAAATCATTCTCTAACCCGCGCATACGTTGACCTGTAAGGCCGCGCTTGCCGCGGCCTTTGCTCGCGAAATTATATGAGCAAGTGTTCATACACTCAAATGGGAGGTTTGAATCATGGCAGCCGCCGATCCCAAAAAGAAAAAGAAGAAGCGCAAGAAGAAAGAGTCCCTTGAGCACAAGCGCAACCGCATCCTGGTAGCACTGGGCATTTTTGCCGTTGTTTATGCCCTCGACGAGCTCGGCGCCCTCACTATCGCATTTGGGGAGCCTGGCAACATCTACGCCAGCTTCGCGCTGTTCCTCGTGCCGTTTTTGATTGCCGGATACGACGTACTGCAAAAGGCATTCAATAACATCCGCCGCGGCAAGGCCTTCGACGAGAGTTTCCTTATGGCAGTCGCGACCATCGGCGCGTTTGCCATGGTGCTCTTCCCCGATACCGACCCGCACATGGCCGAAGGCGCCGCCGTCATGCTGTTCTACCAGGTCGGCGAGCTGTTCCAGGCATACGCTGTGGGCAAGAGCCGCAAGTCGATCAGTGCCATGATGGACATCGCGCCCGACTACGCTAACGTCGAGCAGCCCGACGGCACGCTCGAGCAAGTCTTCCCCGATGACATCGCCGTCGGCACCGTCATCGTCGTCAAGCCTGGCGAGCGCGTGCCCATCGACGGCATCATCGTCGAAGGCGAGACACAGCTCGATACCGCCGCCCTTACTGGCGAGTCAGTCCCCCGTCCGGCCAAAACCGGAGACGATATCATCAGCGGTTGCATCAACATGACGGGCCTCATCCACGTGCGCACCACCAAGCCCTTTGGCGAGTCCACCGTCGCGCGCGTCCTGGAACTCGTGGAGAATGCCAGCGAAAAGAAGGCGCGCACCGAGAACTTCATCACGCGCTTCGCCCGCGTCTACACGCCCGCCGTCACCGGCGCGGCCGCGGTACTCGCGCTCGGCGGCGGTTTGGTCACCGGCGCCTGGTCCGACTGGATCCTGCGCGGCCTGACCTTCCTGGTCGTCAGCTGCCCGTGTGCGCTCGTGATCAGCGTGCCGCTCAGTTTCTTTGGCGGCATCGGCGGCGCGTCCAAGCTGGGCGTTCTCATCAAGGGTTCCAACTACCTCGAGACGCTCGCCGATGTGGACACCGTCGTCTTTGACAAGACGGGCACCCTCACCAACGGCACGTTCTCGGTCGTCGCGGTGCACCCCGAGGCAGGCTATACCGAGCAGTCGCTACTCGAGGTCGCAGCCCTCGCCGAGTCGTTCTCCGACCATCCCATCGCGCAGTCGGTGCGCACCGCCTTCCAGGGCGAGCTCGATCCCAAGCGCGTAAGCGACTCCACCAACGACGCGGGCCATGGCGTGACGGCGACTATCGACAGCAAACATGTCGTCGTCGGCAACGCCAAGATGCTTGCTGCGGCCGGTATCGACGCTCCCAATTGCGAGGTCGTCGGTACGATCCTCCACGTGCTCGTCGACGGCACCTATGCCGGCCACATCGTAATTGCCGACACCATCAAGGTCGATGCGGAGCAAACGATTCTCGACCTGCACGCCGCCGGCGTCAAGCGCACCGTCATGCTCACGGGCGACCGCGAGGAGGTTGCGGCGTCTGTGGCCAAGCAGCTCGGCCTCGACGAGTTCCACGCGCAGCTGCTGCCGGGCGACAAGGTCGAGCGTGTTGAAGCGCTGCTCGCGGCCGAAAGTGGCAAGGGCAAGCTCGCCTTTGTCGGCGACGGTATCAACGACGCGCCTGTGCTTACGCGCGCTGATGTGGGCATTGCCATGGGCGCCATGGGTTCCGACGCCGCGATCGAGGCCGCCGACGTGGTGCTGATGGACGACAAGCCGTCCGACATTTCCCGCGCTATTCGCGTGGCGCGCAAGACCATGTCGATTGTTTGGCAGAACATCATCTTTGCGCTGGGCATTAAGCTGCTGATCCTTGTGCTGGCAGCGCTGGGCATCGCCAATATGTGGCTTGCCGTCTTTGGCGACGTGGGCGTGGCGATCATCGCCATCCTGAACGCCATGCGCGCGATGGGTGTCAAGAACCTGTAGCGCTCGTGGTCCCTCCGGCCGGGGCCGGGCTTGGTTTTGAAAACGTCCTCGACCAATGAAGCGCCCCCGTTCTGCTCCTTCGGAGCTACGAACGGGGGCGCTTCTGGTCTGCGGAGTGTTTTCAAAAACCAAGCCCGGTCCCGGCCTGCGGTAACGTTGCTGGCGGTTCTTGGGCATCGCTTGCTGGCGGGGTTCCTTGTCTGAGTTGGACTTGGTTGGCGGGGCTACTGGTCCCGGTCGCTGTCCCGTCCCAGCATCGCCCTCAGCTTCTCAAAGCTTTCCTCGCTCAGGCAGTGCTCCATGTGGCAGCCCTCTTGCGACGCGACCTCAGCCGAAACACCCGCATCCTCCAGCAGCCCCACGAAAAAGCAGTGGCGCTCCCACATTTGACGGGCAACCTCAAGACCGCGTTCCGTCAGATGCACGTCGCGTTTGCCCATCTCCACGTAGCCGGTGCTCTCCAAGGCCGCCATGGCTTTAGAGACGCTTGCTTTGGTTACGCCCAAGTATTCGGCAACGTCGATCGAGCGCACGATGCCCTGACGTTCCGATAGAACGTAGATCGATTCGAGATAGTCTTCTCCGGATTCACGCAGGGCCATGGGCCGCCTTTCGCGATGGCTTCTAGTTAGCCTTTGGATACTTTTGCTTGATTTACTTTACCGCAAAAGTTGCCCATGTCTTACTACTTTGCCTAAAAGTTAGCCGTGTTTCACAAAACGTGCGGGACGAAAACAAAATGGGGACGCCCCGCAAGGAGTGTCCCCAGGCGCCGGGTGCCGGCCCGCAGTTACATCAGCCCAAAGTGCTTGGCGGCGCTGTAAATGCCGTCGTCGTCTACGGCGGTCGTAACGTAGGTCGCCGCGGCCTTCACGGTATCCTGCGCGTTGCCCATGGCCACACTTGTGCCCACGGCCGAGAACATCGACAGGTCGTTCTCGCCATCGCCAAAGGCAATCGCTTCGCTCACGTCGACGCCCAGGCGCTCCAGCGTCGCCGCAACGCCCAGATCCTTGCCGCCGTTGGCAGGGATAATGTCGCAGAACAGATCGCACCAGCGCGTCGTGAGCGAATGCGACACCGCATCGGTCACGATATGCTCGTCGGCCGGATCCACAAACGCGCAAAACTGGTAGACCGGCGCGTCGAAGGCGTGGTCAAACGGCTCCTCGTGGTAGACGATTCCCGCGTTGTTGCCGGCCGCCACCACGCGCTCGGACAGGCGGTTCACAAACGAGTTCTCGCCCTGCATGCACAGCGAGTCGTAGCGCCCCTGAGCCACCTGGTCCACGATCACCGCAACATCGTCCGGATCGATCGGGCAGCTGCGGTAAACACCACTGGCATCAAAGCAATGCTGACCCGAAAGCGTAATGTACGCATCCCAGCCAAGGTCGAACAGCCAGTCCGGCATCTGGTAGGTCGGACGGCCCGTAGCGATCACGCACGCAATCCCCTGCTCGTGAAAGCTGTCGAGCACCTGCTGCGCCGACGCCGGAATCCGGTGGGTCTTAAAGCTCAGCAGCGTGCCGTCGATATCGAAAAACGCGGCCCCGATCATCCTCGTCTACTCCTCGCCCTCGAGCTTTTCGCTCGCCTCGAGCCACGCCATCTCCAGCTCGTCCATGGCGGCGTGGGCCTCGTCGATCTTTGCCTGCTGCTCGCCCAGCGCCGTGTAGTTGGTGGGATCGACCTGGGCCATGGCGGCCTCGGCCTCCTCCACGCGAGCGCGCTGCGTCTCCATCTTGCGCTCGAGCGAACTCACCTCGCGGCGAAGCTTCTGGCGTTCGGCGTTGGAAAGGCCATTGGGCTGCCCGCTCGTCTTGGGCTTTTCGGCCGCAACCGCTGCGGCGCCGGTGTCGAACGTGCCGGTCTTGGCGCTCGGCGCGCCCACGGGCTCGCCTTCGGCGGTGGCGTTGCACAGGCGCAGGTACTGATCCACGCCGCCGGGCATATGCGTCAGGTGGCCGTCGAGCAGCGCCCACTGCTGGTCGGTCACGCGCTCCATGAGGAAACGGTCGTGCGTCACTAGGATCAGCGTGCCAGGCCAGCCGTCGAGCAGATCCTCGACAATCGCCAGCATGTCGGTATCGAGGTCGTTGCCGGGCTCGTCCAGGATGAGCACGTTGGGCTCGTCCAGGATTGTCAGCAGCAGCGACAGGCGACGGCGCTGGCCGCCCGAAAGATCGCCGATGCGGCTCCAGAGCTGCTGCGTCGTAAAGCCCAGACGCTCGCAGAGCTTCTCGGGCGAAGTCTCCTTGCCGTCGATGACGTAGTACTTCTTATAGTTGCTGAGCACCTCGCGGATCGTGTCGCCCATGTAGGGCTCGAGCTCTTCGAGCTGCTGCGACAGCACGCCAAAGCGCACCGTCTGGCCAATCTTCACGCGACCGCGCAGGGGCGCGATCTTGCCCTGGATCACGTCGAGCAGCGTCGACTTGCCGGCGCCGTTCTCGCCCAAAAGACCATAGCGGTCGCCCGCGCCGATGAGCCAGGTCACATCGGTGAGCACCTGTTTGGACGTGCCATCGGCATCCGCATAGCCGGCGTCCACGTCGCCCACATCGATAACCTGCTTGCCCAGGCGGCTCACGGCCAGGCGCTTGAGCTCCAGCTCGTCACGCACGGGCGGCACGTCGGCGATCAGCTCGCGAGCGGCATCCACGCGAAACTTGGGCTTGGTGGAACGGGCCTGGGCACCGCGGCTCAGCCACGCGAGCTCCTTGCGCGCCATGTTGCGGCGGCGCTCCTCGGTGACGGCGGCCATGCGGTCGCGCTCCACGCGCTGCAGGATGTATGCCGAGTAGCCGCCCTCGAAGGGATCGACCTGGCCGTCGTGGACCTCCCACATGCTGGTGCAGACCTCGTCCAAGAACCAGCGATCGTGCGTGACCACGAGCATGGCGCCCTGACCGCGCTGCCAGCGGGCCTTTAAGTGACGCGCAAGCCAGTTGATGGTACGCATGTCCAGGTGGTTGGTGGGCTCGTCGAGCATGAGCACGTCGTAGTCGCCGATCAGCAGGCGCGCGAGGTCCACGCGACGGCGCTGGCCGCCCGAAAGCTCGCCCACTGTGCCTTCCCAGGGCACATCGCTGATGAGGCCGGCCAGAATCTGGCGCGTACGCGGACTCGACGCCCACTCATACTCGGGCGCGTCGCCCACGACGGCATGATGCACGGTGTCGGTATCGACCAGGTTGTCCTTTTGGCCGAGCAGACCGATCGTCGTGCCGCGGCGGTGCGTCACGCGTCCGTCATCGGGCTCCAGCGTGCCGGCGAGCACGCTCAGCAGCGTCGACTTGCCGTCGCCGTTTTTGCCGACAATACCAATACGGTCGCCCTCGTCCACGCCGAGCGTCACGCTATCGAAAATATGCTTGGTGGGAAACTCTAGGCTGACGGAATCGCATCCCAAAAGAATCGCCATATGCCCTGCTCCTTCGTAGAAATTCAACGTTGTCCATGATAGCAGCGAGCCCCACCCCAAACCACCACGAAGGCGCCTGTCGCCTTTGCGGTGGTCGTTTCGGTCGCAGAGCAAAAAGGCGGGCCATCTCGCAAAAGAGATGACCCACCTCTCCAATCAGTCCCGCGGCAACCGTGGCCGCCGCGGGCCTCAAGCATGTCCCGGACTAGGAGAACATGCCGGTGAGGTAATCATTCAGCCGCTTATCCTTGGGCCGTTGGAAAATCTCGTCGGTCTCGTCGTACTCGACCATATCGCCCATGTAGAAGAACGCCGTGCGGTTGGACACGCGCGACGCCTGCTCCATGTTGTGCGTCACGATGACGATGGCACGGTCGGCAACGATCGACGACATCAGGTCCTCGATCGCCAACGTCGAGATGGGGTCGAGCGCCGAGCAGGGCTCGTCGAACAGGATCACGTCGGGGTTGAGCGCCAGCGTGCGCGCAATGCACAGACGCTGCTGCTGACCGCCCGAAAGCGCGTAGGCGCTCTTGTCGAGCTTGTCTTTGACCTCGTCCCACAGCGCGGCACCGCGCAGACTCTCCTCGACTATGCGATCGAGCTCATCACGATCGGTGATGCCGTGGCGCTTGGGCGCAAACGCGATGTTGTCGCGAATAGACTTGCGGAAGGGGTTGGGCTGCTGGAACACCATGCCGATGGAGCGACGCAGCTCGTACGTGTTCTCGGTCTTGGTGTTCACGTTGCGCCCGCGGTAGTTGATCTCGCCCTCCACGCGACAGCGGCGAATCTCGCGATTCATCAGGTTGAGGCTACGCAAGAAGGTCGACTTGCCGCAGCCCGAAGGCCCGATGAGCGCCGTGATCTCACCCTTGTGGAAGTCGAGCGACGTATTGTGCAGCGCATGGTGGTCGCCATAGTACACGTTGACGTCCTTGGCGGAGAGCACGACCTCGTCGCTCACGGCCTTGCCGCTCACGCGCACGCGCCTCTCGCTCTCCCCCACGCTCGACAGAAAGTCCTGGGGGGTGTCGGACGTGGCCGCCTCGGTTGCGGGCGTTGCATTCATATCGCTCATTCGGCCGTCATCTTCCTTGCCAGTTGCTTGCCCACGATACGGGCGACTACGTTAAACAGCAGCACGCAAATCATCAGCAGTGCCGCGGTGCCCCAGACGATCTGCTGGGCCTCGGGGCTGCCCTCGCCATAGATCTTGTAGATGTGCACGGCCAGCGACTCGCCGGGACGGAACACGTTCCAGGCGCAGGTGGGGCTCGACAGGTTAAAGCTCAAGAAGTTGAGGCGGACCGGCGAGCTCATGCCCGAGGTAAAGAGCAGCGCCGCGGCCTCGCCAAACACGCGGCCGGCCGAAAGCACGATGCCGGTCACGATGGCGGGCATGGCCTCGGGAATCAGGATGTGCAGTGTGGCCTCCCAGCGAGTGAGGCCCATGGCCAGGCACGCATCGCGCTGGGCCTGCGGCACGTCCTCGAGCGCCTGCTGAATCACGCGCACCAGGATGGGGATGTTGAACATGGTGAGCGCGACGGCGCCGGAGATGATGGAGTACTTCCAGCCCAGCTGCACCGAGAACACCAGAAAGCCGAACATGCCGACGACGATGGAGGGCAGCGAAGACAACGTCTCGATGGCGGTCGAGGCGATGTCGCGAATGGGACCGTCGGGCGCGTATTCAACTAGGAAGACCGCGCCGCCCAGGCTGATGGGCACCGAGATGATCAGGGTAATCAGCAGCAGATAGAACGAGTCGAACAGCTGGTAGAGCACGCCGCCCTGCGTTCCGTTGGCGCGTGCGGGCTGCGTGAGAAAGCCCGGCTGGAACAGCGTCGAGATACCCTCGAACAGGATGTAGGCCACCATGGAGACGACGATAAGCATGACGATGGCGACAATCGCCGTCAGCACGCCCGTGGCGATACGGTCTTGCCTTTGGACACGCCCGAGTCTCGCCTCGTCGATATGGATGCGCGTGCTAGCCACGAGCCTTCGCCCCCTTGCGGCCAATGAGATGGATGATCAGGATAAAGATGAGGCTCATGCCCATCAGCAGCAGGCCGAGCGCCCACAGGATGTCGTCCTGGGCCGAGCCCTCGGCATAGACCGCCATGGACGTGGTGAGCGTGGTGGTGATGGTAGACGCCGGCGACAGCAGCGACGTCGGCATGGCCTCGATGCCGCCAATGACCATGCGCACGGCGAGCGTCTCGCCAAAGGCGCGGGTCATGCCAAGGATGACTGCGGTCATGAGCGAGGGCATGGCGGACTTGAGCACCACGTGCCAGATGGTCTGCCAGCGGGTGTAGCCCAGCGCGAGCGAACCCTGGCGGTAGCTATCGGGCACGGCGCGCAGGCCATCGACCGAAAGCGTGGTCATCGTCGGCAGAATCATGACTGCCAGCACGATAGCGCCGGGCAAGATACCCAGACCCGTGCTCACGTGGAAAACGCTCTTCATAAGGCCGACGACCACGTGAAAACCGATCAGGCCAAAGACGACCGAGGGAATACCGGTCAAAAGCTCAATGAGCGGCTGAAAAACCTTGGAGCCAAACTTAGGCTGAATCTCGACCGCAAAGATGGCAGAGCCGATGGCGATGGGCAGTGCGATGAGCGTGGAGAGCACCATGACCGCAAACGAGGTGACGATCAGGGGCAGGGCGCCAGTGTAGGGCAGGCCGTTTTCGGCCGTGTTGGCCAGGTCCCACTTGGTACCGATAAAAAACTCGACGATCGAGACGCCGTCCTTGAAAAAAGCCGAGAGGCCCTTTTGGGCGACCATAAAGATGAGCGCGGCAACGACAAGCGTCACGAGCGCTACGCACGCACCCGTGACGCCCAGGCCCACGTTCTCAAGCTCGCGCTTTGGCAGCTGTTTTGCCATTGCAAACCTTTCCGGGGGCGATTACTTATTTAGCGGAGACCTTGCCACTGGCGTCCTTGACGACCTTCATGGCAGAAACGGGAATAAAGCCCTGCTCCTCGACGAGCTTGCCCTGGACGTCGTCGGAAAGCATGAACTCCAGGAAGGCCTTGGTGGCCTCGTCGGCGTCCTTAGCACAGTACATGTGCTCGGTCGCCCAGATCTTGAAGGAGTCGTCGGTGACGTTTGTGCTCTTGGGCTCGACGCCCTCGACCATGATGGCGTTGAACTTGGAGTCATCGAAGTGCGAGAAGTCAAGGTAGGAGATGGCGTTGTCGGTGCTGCCCATCTGAGTCTGGACATCGCCGGACTTGTCGAGCTCGGCGTCGCCCTTAAAGTCGACGGCCTCGTCGCCAAAGACGGCGGCCTCGAAGGTGGCGCGGGTGCCGGAGCCGGCCTTGCGGTTGAGAACGACGATCTTGGCGTCGTCGCCGCCGACCTCCTTCCAGTTGGTGATCTGGCCGGAGAAGATGCCCTTGAGCTGCTCGAGGGTCAGGTCGTCGACTGTCACGTTCTTGGAGACGACGGGGCCCATGCCCACGACGGCGACCTCGTGATCGACGAGGTTCTTGACCTGATCGGCCTCGAGCTTGGTCTCGGCGAAGACATCGGAATTACCGATGGTGACGGTGCCGGCGGCGACAGCGGTCAGGCCCTTGCCCGAACCGTTGCCCGAACCGGAGACGGAGACGTCGGGGTTGGCATCCATAAACTTCTCGGCAGCAGCCTCGACGAGAGCCTGGAACGAGGAGGCGCCGTCGTAGGTTACCTCGCCCGAGACGGACTCGGCAGCAGCGGCGCTACCCTTGTCGGCGGCGTCGGTTGCGCCTGCGCCGCCGCAACCAACGAGACCGAGACCGACGATGCTGGCAAGACCACCAGCGAGGCCGAGGAACTGACGACGAGAATAAGCCTGATCGAGCATAATCTTCCTTTCATACAAGCGACTCGCGGGCACCCTGCCCGCTTTGCTGTTTGGAAAGATACGGTCTCGATCGGGCAGCGCCCGCGTCAGCTGCGCTTTATTACGGGCATCTGATAGACCCTTACCGCAAGCGCGGCTCGGCTTTACAAACGAATAACAAACCCGCCACCAAGCATGACCCGCCTTTTACACCAATAAAAACAAAGTTGCGGTGAAATAGTTCCTGCTTGGGGGTGCGGACGATTTCTTGGACCGCGCCTAGGCGTATCCAAGCTTCCTGCGG
>CAUGNQ010000011.1 GCA_959600835.1 uncultured Collinsella sp.
CAATCTCGAAAACAGCATTGCCCAGTTGACAAAACTATAGGAACACCCCCCATCATCTTTGAGCACTACAGTGCGATGGCCTGCTGAACAGGAACGATCTTATCGAGTTCCGGTTCAATCCGCCTTTTCTCGGCCTCAAGGTCAAACGCCACCTGAGCGCGCAGCCAATAACCATCCGTCAGGCCAAAATAACGGCAAAGACGGAGGTCGGTGTCGGCCGTCACGCGACGTTTTCCCAAGACAATCTGCCCGATACGCTGAGCCGGAATCCCGGTCTCCTTGGCGAGGCGATATTGAGAAATGCCCATAGGGACAAGAAACTCCTCTTTGAGAAGCTCACCAGGAGTCACCGGCGACAGCAAATCGGCCGAAGTCTCATCACTTGTGATAATCGACGATTTCGACATTCCAAGCCATCTCCTGTCTCCACTCAAAACAGACCCGATAGCGCTCGTTAACACGGATGCTATATTGACCGGCACGATCGTCCTTCAAAGCTTCCAGGCGGTTGCCCGGTGGAACGCGAAGATCATCAAGCGAAGCACAAACCTGCAGTTGGCGAATCTTCCTCAACGCAACACGCTCAAAGGGCACGAACCTCCTGACCCGCATACCCATGGCAAAGCGTTCGGTATCCTCATCTTTATACGATGCAATCATAGTATCGCCTTACGTTAGTAACGTCAAACGTTTCTATAGACTTACATCTCTATTATATCGTACGTTTGTTCGTGTTTTCTAGAACAAATACTCCTTCACGCCTTAGTCAAGCAAAAGCAATCGTTTGTAGACATCGAGGCCTTTGAGTAGGATTTCCTCGTCGAAGAGCATGCTATCGGTATGCAGAGCGCTTGTGGCATAGGCTGGGCAGCCATCAGCGTCGATCGGGTTTTCTTGTCCCTCTGGCACGCCCGTGCCCAGCAAGAAAAACACGCCCGGCAGATGGCGCTGATAGAACGCGAAATCCTCGGCGATTAGCAGCGGCTCGTCCGCAAGTTGCAGCTCGGACAAGGCAGGCGCAATGTGGGCGAACAGCTCGGGGTCGTTATCGACCGGTGGATAGCCCTCGGCAAAATTGAGATCGTACGTGCAGCCCGTTGCGGTGCACGCCTCATCGAGCACACGGCGTACGCCCTCGCGCGCACGGTCGAACATGGAGTCCGTAAACACACGCAGGCTGCCGGCAACATGAGCCTCCCCCGCCACCGCATTGCAGACGGTGCCGGCCTGCAGCAGGCCGAACTTACCAATGCAGGGCTCGTCGGCACCCAACTCGTCCATGAGCTCGCGCTCGGCAACCAAGAACTTGGCAGCCGCCAACGCCGCATCGTGCGACTCCTCGACCGGAACGCCATAAGTCTTAGCGATATGGATGCTCGTTCCGTGAATATGAATGTGCGTCTCACTCGAACGCGCCAGCAACGGACCGGAGCAGCTCGCCAACGTGTTCGCAGGCAGGTCGGGCCATACGTGGAACCCGAAGATGCGGTCCGCCCCGTAGCGCTCAAACACCCCACTCTCACAAACTGTCTTGGCGCCACCGATCGTTTCCTCGGCCGGCTGAAACACAAAGAGCACGTTGCGCTTAATGGCGCCCGGCCGCTCACAGATCGTACGGTCGACAAAGGTTGCCGCCGCAAGCGCCATGGCCATGTGTCCATCGTGGCCGCAAGCATGCATCTTGCCGGGATGGGTCGAAGCGAACGCTGCCCCCGTTGCCTCGGCAATGGGCAGCGCATCCATATCGGCGCGAATCGCCGTGGCATGCACGGCACCAACGCCAGCGTCGAAGAAAGCGCAGATGCAGCTGGGGCACGGATGGGTCACCTCGCAAGCGAGCGGCGCCAACACGCCCTCGATATAGGCGATAGTCTGCGGAAGATCGAAATCGAGCTCCGGAATGCGATGGAGATCGCGGCGATAGCGACGGAGTTCTTGGAGCTCGGTCATAGAGAATCCCTTCGTGAGGCACACCTGTTGCAACTTATTGTGATACAGGATTGTGGCACACATGTTTCCAGCATATCCCTGCATTTTTTAAACGTTATATACGAATACTCTTGTTTGGTAAAGTGCAACGTGGTAGGGTCGTTACCACTTGATAGAGGCGCGGGCACGAAGAGCCGCGGGCGAGCCGGCAGGCTTTGACCCCGCGGGGAGGCGAAACCCGCCGAACTGGGTTTTTCGGGCACGAACAGCCTGGTGGGCCTGCGGGAAACACCCGCAGGACTGTCTGCAGCAATGCGGGAGCGCTATCCGGACATTGGGTCCGCGCTATGCGGATTCGATGCGCAGGTAGCGCCGTCTGGATAGCGAGGTTTACGGGACATGTCATTGACTCCCAACGAGGCATATGCGGCCAAGCAGCCGTTTGTGGACAAGGAGACGCTCGAGCATATCGTCGAGCAGTTCCCCACGCCGTTTCATCTATACGACGAGGCGGGCATCCGCCGCAACATGCAAGAAGTGCGCGACGCCTTTGCATGGAACCCGGGCTTTAAGGAATACTTTGCCGTCAAGGCCAACCCCAACCCGGCGCTCATCTCCATTCTCAACGAATACGGCTGCGGCTGCGATTGCTCGAGCTATACCGAGCTCATGATCGCCCGCTCGCTGGGCATCACGGGACACGACATCATGTTCTCGTCCAACGACACGCCGGCGGCCGACTTTGAGCTCGCCGACAAGCTGGGCGCCATCGTCAACTTTGATGACATCAGCCACATTGAGTTCTTTGAGCGCGTTGCGGGGCCCATCCCCAAGACGGTCAGCTGCCGCTTTAATCCGGGTGGCCTGTTCCAGCTCTCCAATGGCATCATGGATAACCCCGGCGACTCCAAGTACGGCATGACCACCGAGCAGCTCTTCGAGGCCTTCCGCACGCTCAAGGCCAAGGGTGCCGAGGACTTTGGTATCCACGCATTCCTTGCCAGCAACACCGTCACCAACGACTACTACCCCAAGCTTGCGCGCATCCTCTTTGAGCTTGCCGTGCGCCTGGAGCGCGAGACCGGCGCACACGTCGCCTTTATCAATCTGTCCGGCGGTGTGGGTATCCCCTACCTGCCCGAGCAGCAGGCTAACGACATCCGTGCCATCGGCGAGGGCGTACACGCGGCCTACGACGAGATCTTGGTTCCCGCCGGCATGGGCGATGTGGCGATTTGCACCGAGATGGGTCGCTTTATGATGGGCCCCTACGGCTGCCTGGTGACCAAGGCCATCCACGAAAAGCAGATCTACAAGGACTATATCGGCGTGGACGCAAGCGCCGTCGATCTGATCCGTCCTGCCATGTATGGCGCTTACCACCACATTACGGTGATGGGACAGCCGGGTGGCGCCGACAAGACCGCAGCACCCGTTACGGACACCTACGACATCACGGGCAATCTGTGTGAGAACAATGACAAGTTCGCCATTGATCGCGAGTTGCCGCATATCGACATGGGCGACCTGCTCGTGATCCACGATACCGGCGCGCATGGCTACTCCATGGGCTACAACTACAACGGCCGTCTGCGCTCCGCCGAGGTGCTGCTGCGCCCCGATGGCTCGGCCGACCTCATTCGCCGCGCCGAGCGCCCGGTCGATTACTTTGCCACGCTCGACGTGCTGCCGTGCGGCCGAGAGTTGCTGGCCAAGTCGCGCGCCGAAAGTGCCCGCCGCCGCGCTCAGGACGAGCGCCTGGCCGTCGCCGCTCAGTGGAACAAACGCATCCAGATCGCGGAAGCGAAGGAGAAGAACATGGATATCCGCAACCTCGAGGGTTCGATCGTCGCCCTCGTCACGCCGTTTAAAAAGGACGGAAGCGTCGACTTTGACGCGCTCGAGCGCCTTATCGATTTCCACCTGCAAAACGGTACCGACGCCATCCTCACCCTGGGCACCACCGGCGAGAGCGCCACGATGACTGACGATGAGGACAACTCCGTTGTCGCCGCGGTGGTCAAGCAGGTTGCAGGCCGTGTCCCCGTCATCGCCGGCTCGGGCTCCAACTCCACGCAGACCATGCTCACCAAGTCGCTCACCTATCAGGGCCTGGGCGCCGACGGCCTGCTGCTCATTACCCCCTACTACAACAAGTCCAACGAAGAGGGCATCTACCGGCACTTTAAGACCGTTGCCGATGCCGTAGATATCCCCTGCATCCTGTACAACATCCCCGGCCGCTGCGGCTGCGGCATCAGCGAGCGCAATGTGGAGCGCTTGGCCGCGCACCCCAACATCATGGGTATTAAGGAAGCCTCGGGCAACGTCGCCTACGCGGCCAAGATCGCCCACCTGCTGTCCGACGACTTCCGCATGTACTCGGGCGAGGACGCCCTCACCGTGCCGCTCATGAGCCTGGGTGCCTCGGGCACCATCAGCGTGTGGGCCGATGTTCAGCCGCAGCTCGTGCACGACATGTGCCGCGCCTATCTGGACGGCGACGTAGCGCGCGCCCGCGATATCCAGATTGCCGGCCAGCCGCTCATCAATGCCCTCTTTAGCGAGGTCAACCCCATCCCAGTTAAGGAAGCGCTCGCTCAGATGGGTATGATCGAGGCAAACTACCGTATGCCGCTGTGCTCCATGGCCGACGATACGCGAGCCGCACTTACCGATGCTCTGAAGGGAGCTGGTCTGCTTGATTAAGACCGTCATTATGGGAACGGGCCGCATGGGCTCGCTCATCCGCACTACCGCCGAAGGCATTATCGACGCCGCCGGGCAGCCCGTTTTTGATATCGTGGCCCAGATCGGTTTTGATCTGTCCGAGCTCGAGAGCGCCCCGGCAGCCGACGTCATCATCGACTTCTCGAACGTCGTGACCTTCGATGCCGTCGTCGCCTATGTCGAGTGCACGGGCGCGGCGTTGGTCTCGGGCACTACAGGCTACACACCCGAGCAGATGGATCGCCTGCGCGAGCTGGGTCAGAACGCCCGCGTCATGCACTCCGGCAATTACTCCATCGGTATCGCAGCCCTGCGTCATCTGGTAGCACAGGCCACACGCGAGCTGCCCGGCTTTGACTGCGAAATCGTCGAGACGCACCATAACCAAAAGGTCGATGCCCCCAGCGGCACTGCCAAATTGCTGCTCGATGCCGTAGTCGAGGCCGAGCCCGAGGCAGGCTACCACCCCGTCTATGGCCGCGAGGGCATGTGCGGAGCGCGCGACCCCAAGGAGATCGGCATGCACTCGCTGCGCGGTGGCACTGTCGCCGGCGTGCACGAAGTGAGTTTCTTTGGCCAGGACGAAGAAGTCACGCTCACGCATCGCGCCACAAGCCGTCAGATCTTCGTCAACGGCGCCCTGGCAGCCGCGCAGAAGCTCGTCACCCGCGAGCACGGCTTCTATACGTTCGACCAGGTCATGTTTGCCTAACCAGGTATCAACCGGATCCACCCAAAGGAGAGACAGCAAATGAGCAATGCAGCCGAGATGGATGCCCAGGAGATTATCAACTACATCGCCACAGCGCCCAAAAAGACGCCCGTCAAACTGTACGTGCGCGAGAAGCCCGGCATGAAGGTCCAGTGGGGCAATGCGCACGTCTACGGCGGTCGTCGTGGCAAGACCGTCTTTGGTGACTGGGATGAGCTCAAAGCCATCCTTGATGCCAATGCCGATTCCATCGATTACTACGATGTGGAGAACGATTGCCGCAACTCCGCCGTGCCCATGCTCGACCTTAAGGGCATCAACGCCCGCATCGAGCCGGGCGCGATCATCCGTGACCGCGTCGAGATCGGCGATCGCGCCGTCATCATGATGGGTGCCATCATCAATATCGGCTCCGTCATCGGTGAGGGCTCCATGATCGACATGGGCGCCGTGCTGGGCGGCCGCGCCACAGTGGGCAAGAACTGCCACATCGGCGCTGGAACCGTGTTGGCAGGCGTCGTTGAACCCGCAAGCGCCACGCCCGTCATCATCGAGGACGATGTCATGATCGGCGCCAACGCCGTGGTCCTGGAAGGCGTGCACGTAGGCAAGGGCGCTGTCGTTGCCGCCGGCGCCGTGTGCGTCGAGGACGTCCCCGCTGGTGCCGTCGTGGCCGGTGTCCCCGCCCGCGTCATCAAGATGCGCGACGAGAAGACCGACAGCAAGACCGGCCTGGAAGAGGGCTTACGTCAACTGTAGGGTTACGCGGTTTTACCAAACCGCGTAACTAGCCGACGCTGCAAACGCCCCAGAGCGGCAATCTGACGTTCAGTCGTCGGGCATGACCAAAAGGTCAATGCCCTCCTCTTTCACGTCACCTTGCTCGCTCTGGGGCGTTTTCGCTGACTTATGCTCAACCAGTAGCGAAATTAAGCCCCAAGTAAAAAGGCCGAAGCCCTCATCCGAGGCTTCGGCCTTCGCTTTCTCGCTGCAGGCGTAACGCAACTTATCGATTCTCGATGCTGCCGATGTTTTTGAGTTCGATGGAAATGAGGCCGTTGGGCTCGTTGACGAACTCGATGTACTCGGAGTTCGAGCCCATCTCGGCCGGAAAGCTGATCTCGATGCCCGTATCGGTACGAATCTTGTGGTTGCGCACGGCCGCGCGTTCGACCTGCTTGCGCTCCACGGGCACACGCTCAGGCACCTTCTCCTCAGTCAGTGCCGCGCGCACGCTCTCCTTGATAACCGGTTCGTCCTCAAAGACCTCATCGACGATATCCCAAGGCGGCAGCTCCTCGTCGTCTTCGACCTTTTCGGCGACGGCAGCCTTAACCTTGGCGAGCGCCACGGCCGTATTGGCACCGTGCTCCTCGGCGACTTCCTCGACCACACGCGTCACGGTGTCGATGACCTCCTTGCCTGATACGCCCGTGTCGCACTGCAGCAGGCCATCGGGGATAAGCATACGGTCCTCACCGGCAATCTTGCGCTTCTTGTCCACGTAACCGATCTCCATGGTGCTCGCACGCACGATGGCATAGCTCGGCACCTTTTGCGAGGGGTTCGGCAGAATGGCGTAGTGGCGCGCGATGTCGTTGCGCACCTCCCCCTCCTCGCGGCCCACTTCGTGCATAAAAGCCTGCTTGGAGCCCAGCAGCATCACGGCAAACCAGCGGGCATCCTCATCGTCGTCAAAATCGGCCACGAGCACGTCGGTTGACTCGGCTTTCTCGGCTTTGGTGAGCTCGGAGGAGATAAACTCCGCAATCTGCTGCGACAGATCCACGAACTCGCGCTCGCCAAAGAAATAGCCCTTGAGCTCGCCGCCAAACGCAGAGTTCTCGGCAAACGTGGCGCGTTTATTGTCGGCCGACGTGCGTGCGCGGCGCAGATGCGTGGTTACGAAATTGCGCACGGTACGGCTTTCGATATCGAGCTCGCGCTGGCTCATAACGTTGACGGCAGAGTCAAAGTCCAGGATATGCAGAATCGCGTGATTGATTTTCATATACGGCATTCCGTTCTAGATCGATTTGAGCACGAACCAGTATAGCGGTCGAGCCCGCCCCAAGCGCATCGAAGATTGATGCAAAGAAACCTGACCACCGTGCACCAGCAGCTAGTGCAGGAGCTCGGACTGCCACGCATCGAGCTGTTCTGCCAAGCTCTTACCGGCGGCAGGCATGTCGATCTGGGGCCGCTTGGGCAGCAGCGCGCATTTAAGGATTGCCGCGATGGTCTGCGAGACAAAACGGCTCGTATCCTTGTCGAAGCCTTGCGCAGCCTGAAGCATCGCAGGCAGGCTCTCGCGTAGATTCCCAGCGATATCCGCAAACCGCACGGCACCCGTAGCCTCAAACACGGAGAACAGCGCATCTATAAAACGCTCGCGCTCGCTCGGCGTCACCGCAAGCAGCATCTCGCGAATGGAGCCGTCCACGTATCGCGCGCCGGCAGACAGACGCTCGCGATACACAAAGTCGCAGCCGTCGACCACCCAGCTAAAGGGGTTATGCTGCAACAGGCTAAACTCGGTGCTCTCAACGATGGCGTAGTCTTCCTGCGTCTCAAACATCATGCCGAAAATCGATGACTGAGGCAAAGTCTTGTCGATGCGACCCGAAAGGCCCGCAAAGGCGCCACCACTCAGGAATTCCTCGACAAAGCCCGGTCCATCGTGGGAGAAAGCTCGTTCGATTCGATTGCGAGCACTGTCAGAGCACATTGCTGCGCCATACACTGCCAAATTTCCGCCCTTGGAATGGCCTCCACACAAGAGCGGCCCATCGATCGAGGCCGACACCTCGTCCATATAGCGTGCTGCAGATTCCTGGGAGGCCACAGGGCACCGAAACGCCATGTTAAAGTCCTCTTTCCAGCCCACAATCGTGCTGTCGGTACCGCGGAAGGAAACGTAGCTAAACCCTGCCGGAAATCGGAGCGTCATGGCCGCAAACTGCTCCGTCATCGCGACATCGTTCACAGCGCGATAACCGCATATGCGCACACCGCGGTATCTGGGATTTGCTGACACTGCCTCCAACAAGGCACGGCTTCCCTCTGGATTCCACAGGTCGCCAACCATATCCCGATAGCACTCGGCACGCAGCAGCTCGCGCACGTCAAGCCCCCGCCAGCCCTCAAGCTCTGGCATGTCGTCCGGCAGGCGCAAATACGACAACCAAGCAAAGACCAGACTGTCAACAGCGCAAAACGGCCGCTCATCAAACGAGTCAAAGGCCGTCTGGGCATAGGTCAAAAAGTTAGGCGAATCAGACATGACCCTCCCATCAACAATGGTGCAAGGGGGACAGGCTGGTTTTGCACCGATTGCACCTCATTTGATGCAAACAAACCTGTCCCCAATGCACCAAAAAGGCGCCCGGGTCACATGGATCCGGGCGCCTTCATTGTAGCCTGTTGCTCAAACGAGCCGCATTTAGCAGGAGAAGTCGACGCTGTCGATGATATCCTTGAGAGCCTTTGCAGAGGCGGTGAGCTCATGCTGCTCGTCATCGTTCAGCGGCACGGGAACGCGGCAGACGACACCGTCGCGGCCAACGACCGTCGGCATGGAGATGGCCAGATCGGACAGGCCGTACTCGCCCACCATGAGCGAGGAGACAGGCAGAACGGTCTGCTCATCGCGCATGACGGCAGTGCAGATGCGCTTGACGGCCATGGCGACGCCGTAGTAGGTGGCGTGCTTCTTCTCGATGATGGTGTAGGCGGAGTTCTTGACGTCCTCGGCGATACGCTTCTCGGCGGCCTCGTGCTCCAGGTGGCCGTGAAGCTCGCAGAAGGTGTTCAGCGGCACGCCGGCAACCTGAGCGCTGGACCAAGCGACAAACTCGGAGTCGCCGTGCTCACCCATGACATAGGCCTGGACATCGCGCGGGTCAACCTCGACGTGGGTACCAAGCATCTGCTGCAGACGGCCGGTGTCGAGCACGGTACCGGAGCCGATGACATGGCCCTCGGGCAGGCCGGACATCTTGATGGCGGCGTAGGTCAGAACGTCGACCGGGTTGGAGACGATGAGCAGAATGCCGTCGAAGCCGGACTTCTTAATCTCGGGGATAATGGACTTAAAGATGTTGACGTTCTTGTTGACCAGGTCCAGGCGGGTCTCACCAGGCTTCTGAGCAGCACCAGCGGTGACGACAATCATGGCGGCGTCGGCGACATCGGAATAATCGCCGGCGTAGATCTTCATCGGCTCGGCAAACGTCATGCCGTGCGCGATATCCAGGGCCTCACCCTCGGCGCGGTTCTTGTCCACGTCGATGAGGACCATCTCGGAGAACAAACCACTCTGCATCAGCGCGAACGCCGAAGACGAACCGACGAAACCGCAGCCGACAATAGCGACCTTCTTCTCGTTAACCATTAGAAACTCCCATCTCTCTCCACAAACAAGCCGCCCGGGAGCGACCCGAGCGGCTTGCCGTAACCCCAATACATCCAATCGGGACTTTGATTATGCTCCTATTCGCAGCCGAATATCGACCGTTTACCGAAATTATTTGCAGGATTCGTAAAATAACTGTACGAAATCGGTTTCGAGCTATTGACGAGTCGAAATAGGTTTCTAATACAGGCCCGCCTCGCGAATGGCCTCGACAGCCAAAGCGATCTGATCGGGCGGCAGGACCAGCGCCATGCGCACATGCCCCTCGCCCGAAGGACCAAAGCTCGCGCCCGGCGTCACCACAACGCCGGCCTTCTCCATGAGCTCCTCGCAAAACGCCATGGAATCGGTGCGACCACCGGGAAGCTTGGCCCATACAAACATGGAGCCATGCGCGTTGGGACGCTCCCAGCCCAGACCCTCAAGACCGTCGCACAGGGCATCGCGGCGCTCCTGGTACTTCAGACGCTGCGCCTCGACCTCATCGCGCGGACCATTAAGGCACGCAATGGCGGCCTTCTGGATCGGGAAGAACATGCCAAAGTCGATCTGGCTGCGCAGCTTGGCAAAGGCCGAGACCACATCCTCGCGACCGACCAAAAAGCCGATGCGGGCACCGGTGACGTTAAACGACTTGGAGAGCGAGAAGAACTCAACGCCCACCTCGAGCGCACCGGGATACTGCAAGAAGCTGCCGCCGGGCTCGCCGTCAAACACGATGTCGGAGTACGCGTTGTCATGAACGATTAACAGATCGTGCTCGCGGGCAAAGGCGATAATCTCCTCGTAGACCTCGGGCGTGCCCACCGAGCCGACCGGGTTCGCGGGCAGCGACACGATCATATATTTGGCACGATCGGCAACCTCGGGATCGATACCCGCCACATAGGGCAGGTAATTATGCTCGGCGACCAACGGATAGTACTCGAGTTTGGCATCGGCGATCTTGGCACCCGCCTCAAAGACCGGATAGCACGGATCGGGAACCAGAATGGTGTCACCCGGATCGAGCAGGGCCAGGCCCAAATGGCCCACGCCCTCCTGCGTGCCGTTGCACGACTGCACCATGGACGGCGTAATGCTCGAAACGCCAAAGCGACGCTCATAGTAATCGCACACGGCTTGCTTAAGCTCGGGCAGGTCGCGCAGGGCATACTTCCACATCTCGGGATCTTGGGCTGCCTGCGCGAGCGCCTCGACCACGTGGTCGTACGGCTTAAAGTCGGGCGTGCCCACGCTCATGTTGTAAATGGTCTTACCCTGAGCCTTCAGCGCGAGAAGTTTATTGTTGAGCGAGGCGAAGACCTCTGCGCCAAAGCGGTCGAGACGCTGCGATGCCTGCATGGTGCCACCTTTCGATATAAAAAACGCGGCGCTCCGACAAGAGCGCCGCGCGATACGGGCCATCAGATTGCAAAAGTGTAACGCTTGCAACCCCCGTATTGGTTCAATTTAGCCAACCTTAGTCATCTGGATTGAGCGCGTCGATTTGCGCAAGCCACAGACGCGAGCTGGCGTCACTCGGCATACGCCAATCGCCGCGCGGGCTGAGCGTCACCGAGCCCACCTTGGGGCCATCGGGCAGACAGCTGCGCTTAAACTGTTGGGCAAAAAAGCGACGATAGAACGTACGCAGCCACGTGCGGACGGTCATGGCGTCGTAGACGCCTTCGAAACTCTTGAGTGCCATACGGTAGATCTTGCCCGGCTCAAAGCCAAAGCGCAGCAGGTAGTAGAGGAAGTAGTCGTGCAGTTCGTACGGGCCCACCAAATCCTCGGTCTTCTGGGCAATCTCGCCGTCGCCCGTGGGCGGCAGAAGTTCGGGAGACACCGGCGTATCGAGGATATCGAGCAGCACCTCGGCGATGCGCCCGCCAAAGACATCGGCCGCATAGCGCACCAGATGGCGCACGAGCGTCTTGGGGACGCTCGCGTTGACGGCGTACATGCTCATGTGGTCGCCATTGTACGTAGCCCAGCCGAGCGCCAGCTCCGACAGGTCGCCGGTGCCGATGACAAAACCGCCCGCCTGGTTGGCCAAATCCATGAGGATCTGCGTACGCTCGCGCGCCTGGCTGTTCTCGTAAGTCACGTCCTGCACGGCAGGATCGTGCTCAATGTCCTTGAAGTGCTGCTCCACAGCCGCGTGGATCGAAACCTCGCGGAAGCTCACACCCAGGTCGCGGGCGAGCGACTCGGCATTCGACTTGGTGCGATGCGTCGTGCCAAAGCCGGGCATGGACACGGCCGTGATACCGGTGCGCGGCAACCCCAGAGCATCGAAGGCGCGAACTGTCACGAGCAGCGCGAGTGTAGAATCAAGGCCGCCCGAAAGACCGATAACAGCCGCCTTGGTGCCCGTGTGGGCAAGGCGCGTCTTGAGGCCCGCGGTCTGCAGGTCGAGGATGGTCTCGCAACGCTCGGCCAGGTCGCCGTGGTCTGCCGGCACAAAGGGCGCACGTGGGAATACGCGGTCGATATCGCAGGCATCGCGCAGGACGGGCTCTTCGGCCAACACGCCCTCAAACGAAAACTCAACGGTCGTGGCCTCCGGCGCATCGTCCGCGCGCGTCCATGTCGTCGAGCGGCGGCGCTCGGCAACCAGACGGTCAAGATCGACATCGGCGACGGCCATATCACAGGTAAGCAGTTTGGTGGCAGCGAGCTTGGAGCCATTTTCGTAAATAAGGTTCTCGCCCGCAAAGACCATATCGGTCGTGGACTCGCCCTCGCTCGCATCCGCATAGGCATAGGCGCAGTACAGGCGCGCGCTTTGGTTAGAGATAAGGCTGCGGCGGTAATCTGCCTTACCGATAATCTCGTCCGAGGCCGACGGGTTGAGAATCACCGTCGCACCGGCAAGCGCCATCTCGGTCGAAGGGGGTGCCGGCACCCACAGGTCCTCGCAGACCTCAACGCCCAGCACCAGGTCCTCGGCACCTTCATCACAGCAGCGGTAGACAAGTCCCGAACCAAGCGGCACCGGACCCTGATCGGCAAATTCAACCCACACGGGATCGTCGGGCGCCGGAGCAAACCAGCGGCGCTCATAAAACTCACCGTAGTTGGGCAAGTATTTTTTGGCCGTAAGGCCCAAAAGTTCGCCCGCACAGCAAACGGCCGCGCAATTGTAGATGTTTTCAGCCACCGCAACGGGAAGACCGATGGTAAAGATAATCGGCAGCTCACGGGTTTCATCGAGGATGCGCACCAGCGCCGCCTCGCAGCCATGCAGCAGCGTGCGGTTATGGAACAAATCAGCCGCGGTATAGCCGCACAGGTTGAGCTCGGGCAGCACCAACGCACGAACGCCACGCTCGGCGGCTTCGCGAACAGCCGCCAGCGCAACCTCGGCATTGCCCTCGACATCGGCCACGCGAATCTTGGGCGACGCCGCCGCCACGCGCAAAAAGCCGTCAGACTGAGAAAAGTGAAGATCCATAAGAATGCTCCCGTGCGTAGACGCCATTCATAACAATTAGCAAGCCCTATTGTAGTTCAACCACCGGGCGCAACCGCATCCCACCAATTTGGTGAGCTATTGATGAGTTGATGGTATCTGTTAAATGTCACGTACGATTCACATCTGGTGGGTACCCTGATGGCTACACGAAACGAAGCAGATTTACACCGGGAGGACCCCCGTATGACGACCAAGTACACTGATGCGCCGCGCACGCGCGTCATGACGCCGGCCGCACTCAACAACGGCGTTCACGAGAACCATTCCATCGGCCAGACCATGGCCATTGCGCCCAAAAAGGGCCTGTTCGACGACATTTCCATTCCCCAGATCATCGCCGGCGCAGCAGCTGCCGCCACGAGCGTCGCGCTTGCCTCCAAGATCGGCATCGCTGGATCAGTGATCGGCGCCGCCGTGAGCTCGGTCATCACCGTTGTGTCCTCACAGGTCTACCGCCACTTTATCTCTGCCAGCGCCAAAGCCCTCAAAGGCACGCACGCCGACGTCGACTACCCCGCCGGCGCCTATGAGCCCGTTGAATTTAATGCCGAGGAGCACCTGGGCGGCGCCGCGACTACGCAGGAGATGCGCCAGATTGCGGGGCGCGCGACCACGGCGCGCGTCGCCCCCAACAGCCTGCGCGCCAAGGCGGCGGCAGAGCGCAGCCAGACGCAAAAGAAGGTCATCATCTTCTCGATCGCCATCGCCATCGTCGCGGTCATCGCCTGCGCTGGCGCCATCCTTATCACCACCGCCGGCGAGGGTCTGGGCGAGCGTCCCGAGCCAATCCTTTCGTCGCGCACGACCGAGCACGACGCAGATAGCTCCGGTCAATCGCAAAGCCAGCAGGACGACCCGCAGGGCAACTCCGCATCCACCGACTCGTCATCGCCCACCCCTGATCAATCGCAGGGCGTCGATTCCTCTGCGAACAACAGCGGCACGCAATCCGGCACGACTGACTCAAGCCAAACGACTGACGGCTCTCAACCGAGCACGGGCGACCAGGCGAATGGCAATACATCGAGTACGGGATCTACCGACAACAGCAACACCAACAGCTCGAGCGGAACCGCGTCCGGCACGGCATCTGACAGCTCGAGCCAAAACACGGCATCGGGCAACTAAGCACGTTTGTCTCTCATAGATAACCGACCTGCATAACGGGCGCGAACCGGCAAACGGTCGCGCCCGTTTGCCATGGGTGCCGAGATGACGAGCCCCGTGCGAGGGTAAGATGCTTTGGTGTGTAAAGAGGAGATTTGCCATGAGCAAGACAATAGTTAGGCCCACGCTATCGCTGGGCAACCACATCTATCTGTATCGCCTGCTGCGCGATGTGATTGGATGCGGCAAGCAAACGTTTATGACACAGGTCGAGGAGGCACTCGCCGCCGGCGATATGACCGCTTACGACCTGGGCTTCGAGTCCACGCGCGAGCTGCTCGAGGAACTCGACGACTGCATTAAGCTGACCGTCTTTAAGGGCGGCCGCCTGTATGCCACCGTCATCGCCAACGAGGCCTGGGATACCGCCCTTGCCAAAGGCGAGGACAAGCCCAAGGCAGCCAAGGGCGCCAAGCAGTCCTACAAAAAGAAAAAGCGCGGCGAGAAGGACCTCAAGGCCGTGCGTCCCAAGCACGTTAAGCATCCCGAGTCCGAAGCTATGGTTGAAGCCGTACCGGAACCCGAGCCCGAGACAGAGATCGAAGTCGCTATTGAGGTAACAGCAGAAGCCGAAACCGAAATCGCCGCCACGACCGATCCCGAAGTCATATCAGAGCAGGAAGCCACTGCGGAGCTCAACGAGGCTCCCAAGTCGACAACCGAAGAAGCCGCCAACCAACCCGAGACGCCTGCGTTCCAAAACAGCGATGTCTTTGGCGACGAGGCCGAGGACGATCAACCCGACGAGTCCGCCGATCAAGACGCTACCGAGTCGACGCCGGAACCCGAGACGCCGCAGCCTGCCATCTCGCTCACGGTCGTCTATGACCCCGAGAATGCCAATGCCGGCATCACCACCATGGCATCCACGCCCATCGAGGCAAAGTCGAGTGTCGAGAATGAGAACGCGATGCAGGTTGAGGTTGAAACCGCAGCTGCAGATGCGCCCGTCACCGTGAAGCCCGCAGATTCCGAGATCGAGCCGGAAGTAATGCCGGAGCCCGCACCCGTCATCGAATCCGTGCCCGCCGCTGCTTGCGACCAAATTCCCGCACCGGCACCGGCTTCGGCACCCGCGGCGGCCCCAACCCCCGCACCTGCAGCGCCCGCCATCCCCAAGGACTTCCCCGTCGATTTCGCAACCGAGGTCTTCTGCCCCGGCCCGCTTTTGCACCAGCTGTCGACCTATCTCCCCTACGGCGCCGACACCCTCGGCATTGTCGGCGAGTACTACTGGATCGCCCGCGAGCGCGGTACCATCGAGGCTGCGCGAAACCGCGCAAGCTTCCCCCTGCACTACACGCAGGCCGGCGAGCGCCACGAAGTCACCGTGCGCATCCGCCGCAACACCACCGGAGGCCTCGGAGCCACCTGGACCGTCGACAAGGTTGAAGAATCCAACGAATAGCAAAACGCGGCGAACGTCACAAAAACGTTCGCCGCGTTTTTTTATTTTCCCAGGTTGAGCATAAGTTCGTGTGACAAAGGGGCTGTCCCTTTGCCACATCAAACTAGTCCCTGGTAAGTTTCCTGTGGATACGATGCGGCTGGGCTGCGTCCTCGCCCAGGCGCTCGATGCGGTTGGCCTGATAGGCCTCGAAATTGCCCTCGAACCAATACCAGTTGCCCGGATTCTCGTCGGTGCCCTCCCACGCCAGAATGTGCGTGGCGACGCGGTCCAGGAACATACGATCGTGGCTAATGACCACCGAGCAGCCCGGGAACTCGAGCAGCGCCGCTTCGAGCGAGGACAGCGTCTCGACGTCGAGGTCGTTCGTGGGCTCATCGAGGAGCAGCAGGTTGCCGCCCTGCTTGAGCGTAAGCGCCAAGTTCAGACGGTTGCGCTCGCCGCCGGAGAGCACGCCAGCGCGCTTCTGCTGGTCCTGGCCCTTAAAGCCAAAGCTCGCCACATAAGCGCGGCTCGGAACCTCGGTCTCGCCCACCATCATGTGGTCCAGGCCGTCCGAGACGACCTCCCATAGGTTCTTATCGGGGTCGATGCCGGAACGGCTCTGGTCGACGTAGGAGATCTTGACGGTCTCGCCAATCTCGAGCTCGCCCGAGGTCAGCGGCTCCAGGCCCACGATGGTCTTGAACAGTGTGGTCTTGCCCACGCCGTTGGGACCGATCACGCCCACGATGCCGTTGCGCGGCAGGGTGAACGAAAGATCGTCGATGAGCACACGGCCATCGAACTCCTTGTGCAGGTGATGAGCCTCGAGCACCTTGTTGCCCAGACGCGGGCCCACAGGGATGCGGATGTCGGTCCAGTCGAGCTTCTGGCTTGCGCGGGCCTCGGCCTCCATCTCCTCGTAGCGAGCCAGACGGGCCTTGTTCTTGGCCTGACGGGCCTTGGGCGAGCTGCGTACCCACTCAAGCTCGGCCTCCATGCGCTTGGCGAGCTTGGCATCGCGGTTACCCTGAGCCTCGATACGCGCGGCCTTGGTCTCCAGATACGTAGAGTAGTTGCCCTTGTAGGGATAGAGGTGACCGCGGTCGACCTCGCAGATCCACTCGGCAACGTTATCCAGGAAGTAGCGATCGTGTGTGACGGCAAGCACCGCGCCCTGGTAGTTGTGCAGGAAGTGCTCGAGCCACAGGATCGATTCGGCGTCCAGGTGGTTCGTGGGCTCGTCGAGCAGCAGCAGGTCGGGAGCCTCGAGCAGCAGCTTGCACAGGGCCACGCGACGGCGCTCGCCGCCGGAAAGTACGTTGACCGGCATGTCGGAATCGGGCAGCTGCAGGGCGTCCATGGCCTGGCCGAGCTTGGAATCGATATCCCAGCCGTCGGCGGCGTCGATCTCGTCCTGGAGCTTGCCCATCTCGGCCATGAGGGCGTCCATGTCGCAATCCGGGTCGCACATCTCCTCGCCGATCTTATTGAAGCGATCGACCTTGGCGATCATGTCGCCAAATGCCATGCGCACGTTCTCGATGACGGTCTTGTCGTCGTCGAGCGGCGGCTCCTGCTGCAGGATACCCACGGTGTAGCCGGGGGTGAGCCTGGCATCGCCGTTGGAGACCTCCTCGATGCCGGCCATGATCTTGAGCAGGGTCGACTTGCCCATACCGTTGGGGCCCACGACGCCGATCTTGGCACCGGGGTAGAAGCTCAGGGTCACGTCGTCAAGGATCACCTTGTCGCCATGGGCCTTGCGAGCCTGATACATCTGGTAGATAAACTCTGCCATTTGCCTGTTTTATCCTTTCTACCTGCTGTTTCCCTATTCTTGTTTCGTTTTAGTGGAAACGAAATGAGGAAACCAGCTCTGAAACTTAACGAAAAAGGGGCATGGTTGCCCACGCCCCCTAATACTACCTGGGAAAAGTCCCCCTTAACACACTATGAACTGCGTACGCTAGTTTTCCGCAACCTTAACGAGCGGCTCGCTGCGATTTGCGCCACAGCAGATACGAGTAGACATAGGCAGCTCCGGCCGAACCAAGCGCCAGAACCGCAATCACCGCGGCGACGACTTCGCTCGAAAGTACGCTACCCGCCACGCCCATCACAATCAGACCAACGCCCAGCACCATAAAACAGGCGCCGCCAAAACGCTGCGTACGGCGCCAGTTCTCGGGATCGGCAAGCGCCCAGGGCGTCTTGATACCGAGCGTATAGTTCTGCTTCACACGTGGCAAGTAGTTGCCTACGCCGATGAACAGCAAACCGACAGCACCGGAAATCAGCACGTTGACCGAACCGACCGCCGGCACCACGCCCCAGACCGTAAGCTCTCCCAGCCAGCTTATGGCGCACATGAACAAGGTGAAAGCGATTACGAAGCCCTGGTAGAACTTGCCCGAGGTTCGATATGCCTCGCCTTTGGGATCGATGCGCGGCACCACGTAGAACATCGCGAGAAGCGCCAGCGGCAACGCGCCGAGCGCGGAGGCCATCCAGCTGGGACCCCAACCGTCGACGGCGCCGCTCGCTCCCCAGTGCGTGGGAATCTGCGCCGGCAAGCTCGGCATCACCATGAGGTGCGCTACGACGTTGACGACGCACAGAGCGACCAGCGCAATCCACACGCGCGACGATACCCCCGTGGTATGAATGCCCTTGTTTTCGTTATTCATTCTTATCACCTTCAGTGTTTGTAAAGCCCATGAACCAACCGATCAAGTCCTGCATGACGGTGGTGTTTAAGCTGTATACGATGTTTTGACCATGACGCTCGTCGGTCACCAACCCAGCGTTTTTAAGCGTCGCCAAATGATGGCTGAGCGACGGCTTGCTGATATCGAAATGCGCAGCAAGCTCCCCCGCCGTGCAGTTGCCCTCGCGCAGTAGCTCTAAGATGCGCCGCCGCGTAGGATCGGCCAGCGCCTTAAAACCCTCTCCCGGCATAGAGCCTCCTCTCACTATCTCTCACGACGCGCACACTATACTCGTTATTTAGATGTTTGTCTAACTGTCTAATCTTATACTCAAAAAAAATAGCCGCCCCCGCGTAATGCGAAGACGGCCACTTCTCACGCCATAAACGTGTTTCGGAGTTGGCTAACCCGCGGCAACGGGTGCCATCTGCTTCATCTTATGCGAATCCCAATCTCATTTCAACAAGCCCCTAGGGCTCAAATGGAATCGTGATAGTCCCTATAATGACATTAGCCAAAAATCGATCCGCTTCCCCATCGGAGGATATCTATGACCGAAACCGCAGCTGCAGGTCCCGTCGAGACACGCGACACCAAGCTCGAGATCATCATGGGCCGCGAGGCGCTTGATAAACTCGCCAACGCCACGGTGCTGGTGCTCGGCTGCGGCGGCGTGGGCTCCAACTGCTGCGAGGCACTCGCCCGCGGCGGCATCGGCCATTTCGTGATCCTGGACAAGGACATCATCGCGCCCAGCAACATCAATCGCCAGGCCATCGCCTTTCACAGCACCGTCGGCAAGCGCAAGGTTGACGTGATGGAAGCCATGATCCACGACATCAATCCCGCCGCCACCGTCATCAAGCGAACTGAATACTTGCTGAGCGACAACATCGATGATTTCTTCGCGAGCGTTTTGGAGCAGACGGACGGCAAGCTCGACTACGTCGTCGACGCCATCGACACCATTTCGGCCAAGCTCACCATTACCAAATATGCTCAGGACCACGGCATTCGTTTGGTTAGTTCCATGGGCGGGGCCAACAAGCTCCATCCCGAGTGCCTCCGCTTTGCCGACATCTTCGATACGGTACGTGACCCCATGAGCCGCATTATGCGCAAAGAATGCAAAAAGCGTGGCATCGAGAGCCTGCACGTACTGTTTAGCTGCGAGGAGTCGGTTAAGACTCAACCCCGCGACCCTTCCAACATCCACGAGCGTACCGAGCTGGGAACCGCGAGCTTCATGCCGCCCATCATGGGCCAGATGATTGCCGGCGAGGTTATCCGCCAGATCAGCGGGCGCGGCACCGAGCGCGTGCGCGCCGACGGCCAGCGCTTGGACTAGCAGGGATGCCGCGATGGCGCCGCAGCTGTTTGATGCACACTGTCATCTTGATTTGATGGCCTACCCGGATACCGTTGCCGATGAGACGACGGCACTGGGCCTGGGTCTATTTGACTGCGGCGTCGACCCACGCGACTTCGCGGCAGCAAAAACACGCGCCAGTCACTACCCGTACATCATCGCGGGCGTAGGGCTCCATCCCTGGTGGCTCGCCGACGGTCGATGCAGCGCTACCGAAATAGACCTGCTTTGCGAAGTCGCTGCACAAGAGCGTTTTATCGGCGAGATCGGGCTCGACTTTTCCGCACGCTTTGCTGGAAGCGAGCCGTTACAAATACAGGCACTTGACCGGCTCTGCGATGCACTTGTGCAGCATCCTCTTGCCGGGCGCGTGATATCAATTCACGCCGTTCGTTCGGCAGGAACCGTACTGGACGTCCTCGAATCGCATGGACTACTCATCCCAAACTCCGACTCCCCCGTTATCATCTTCCACTGGTTTAGCGGCACCTCGGACGAACTCGTCCGCGCGCGCGATGCAGGCTGCTATTTTTCCGTCAGCGAGCGCATGCTCGTCACCAAACGTGGGCGCGAATACGCCCGACAGATTCCACTCGACCGTCTACTACTCGAGACTGATGCGCCGGCCGAGCCAAACACGGAAACAAGCGCGCAGTCGCTCATCAAATCGCTCACAAGAGCCTCGATGCGCATCGCCTCACTCAAAAACTGTGACATAAAGCGCATCGAGTCAACAGTTTTAGCAAATGCGCACTCTGTTTTTGACCTTCGCTAACCCCTGTGGGCAAAAATGCCAAGGGACATGCGAATCGCACAACGCAGTCCCTATTGGAAGGCGGTACAGTTCGGCGGCATTACACCAATTCGTGCATGAGATCACGGTTGCGTGCATACAATTCGTCAAAGATATGACGACGCGACGCATATAACTCGTGGGCAGCCATATCGGGCACGATTGTTTGCGCAACGCCAAGGACTCGGGCGAGTTCATCCCATGATGCATAGGCGCCACCTGCGAGAGCTGCCATGATGGCATCACCGAAGCATGCGCCCACCGTAACCTTGGCAACCGAGACCTCGCGCCCGCATACGTCGGCGATAGCTTGCATCCAAACTGGATTCTTGGTTCCACCTCCGACAAGCATAATGCGCCCAATTAGCAGTCCATGCTCCCGCTCGATAATGTCGGCATGGGATGCAACGGTATACGCGACGCCTTCCAAGGCGGCGCGAACCATATGGGCTCGCGTATGCCTTCCGGTCAAGCCAAAGAAGACGCCACGCGCCTCGGGATCGTTGAGCGGAGTACGCTCCCCCGCAAAGTACGGCAGACACAGGAGCCCATCGGCACCCGGCGCCACGTCGGCGGCATCATGCGCCATAACCGAATATGCATCGGGGCCACCGTGGCCCTCGGCCTCTACGGCGTCGCGATACAGCTCTTGGCGCAGCCACGATGTGAGCGCACCCGCCGTATTGGTCCCCGCGCAGATCCCGTAAGTTCCGGGAATGATAAACGTCCCTGGCCACAGACGGGCATCATCGATCATATGATCAGCTAGGTAGATGAAATACGCCGTACTCCCCAACTGAACCATCATATCGCCGGGACGGAATACACCCGTCGAAATGGCCTCGGCACCAGAGTCGCCCGTTCCCACTAAGACAGGTGTCCCTGCCGCGAGCCCCGTCGCCTCAGCCGCACGCTGCGTAATCACCCCGGCAATATCGGTAGCCGACATTACCTCCGTCATCTGGTCAGGCCGGCAGAAACGAGCACATTCCCGAGCATCAACCTTCCAAGTGTAGCGGTCATATAGGGGAAGAAAATCCTCCGCCAAATAACGGTCCACCGTAAAACGCCCCGTCAACTTTGCGCACAGAAACGATGACGCCGTCAGGAACTTCGCGGCACGTTCGTGCACCTCGGGCATATTCTCCTTAAACCACAAGATCTTAGGAGCAATATCTGACGAACAGGGATCGTGCCCGAAAAGCTCGCGCGCGCGATCTGACCCATATTCGGAAAGAAGCTCGTCAATCTGCGGCTTCGAACGTGCATCGACTCCATACAAAATCGCGGGCGCCAGCGCGTTGCACTCGGTATCGACCGGCACACAGTCGCAACCCAATGCGGAAAGGCCCACGCATCCAATCTGTGCCGCGTTAACCCCCGATCGCGCCACCAGCTCGCGCGACAGGCGGCAAAAATCGCCCCACCAAACTGCCTCCGCATCATGCTGGTACCATCCGTCACACGGGTTGTCCGTCTCGTGTCCACAAGAGGCTTGGCAAACGATGTTGCATCGATCATCGATTAAAACGCCTTTAGAGGCGCTTGTCCCAATATCAATACCCAGATAGAGCGCCATAGGTGCCTACTCCCCTCGCGCCGTACGAGCGGCAGCCATAAAACGAGCTACCCGCTCAACATCAACCGGGGCATCCAGCTTTCCGTCGCGCTTTAAGCACGTGCCGACAAACGCGCCATCGTAGTGAGCAAATACGTCAGCCACGGTATTTTCGCGACAACCGGTGCCACATACCACGGGCACTTCGCCAACACGCTCGCGGACCTCATCGGCAAGCTCGCCCGAAGCGCCACGACCGGCAGCCGAACCGCCGATGACCATCGCATCCGGTAGGCAATTAAAGAGAAGTGAATCGGCAATGTCCGCAGTCGTGCGGTCGTTGAGATAAACCTCCCCCTCGCTCGTGATGAAGTGAAAAAGCTTGAGGTCGTCCAGGCGCAGCGCCGCCTTGCGACGCATGGTGTGAGCGAAATCTCGGTTAATCAGCCCGAGATCACCGGCCCAGGCACCGCAAAAATTGCAGCGCGTGAACTGCGCGTCGACGGCAGCGCACAGCTCGATTGTGGCATCACCATCGTAAATAGCTTCAGCTCCCCAAGGAGTCGACAGATCATGGGATAGAGCCCCGATTACATAGCCCATCGATGCAAGGGTTGAGGGAGAAACGTGCTGCTCATAGGGCATCGAGAGCTCATTGGTAATCAAAATGCCATCGACACCGCCCTGCTGCAACGCTTCGAGATCGCGCTTGGCGGCTTCCACGACCTGCGACACGCTTCCGCCCGGGTAATACAGTGGATCGCCCGGCAGAGGACGCAGGTGCAGCATTCCGATAACCGGCTTTTCGGTCTTGAACATCGAGGTTAGAAACGACATTACGTGCTCCTTCTTAGGGTCATTGCAGGGACGTTACTCCCCCAGCACCTCGACGTACACCTTTCGCTTCTGCGGACCGTCAAACTCCGCAAGATAGATGTTCTGGGCACCTCCGCACACGATGTGGCCATCTTGGACGGGAAAGAAGCAACTGTTTCCACTAATCATGCTCTTGATATGCCCACAGGAGTTGTTACCGGTGGCTCCATAGCTCGGCAGGAAGTGTGCATGCGCATAGGGGGCATCGAGTGGGGCGATGCGATCAAGCGTCTCCATAAGATCCGTCTCCACGCAGGGCAGCCCCTCGTTTACCACGATTCCGCAGGTCGTATGCGACAAAATAATCGCCGCCAAGCCATTGGTCACCGAGCTGCGTTCAATGGCAGCGTGCACGTCCTCGGTAATATCGATGAACTGGTCCGGAGCAGTCGATAGATAGCTCAATGTCTCGAGCGTCACCATGTTCACTCATCCCCTTCAAGAAAACGCAGGGCATTACCCCAGTAGAGCCTTTCTCGCGCATCATCGCGCATGGGCACGGTATCGAGCGCCCGCTTGAGTTTGAATGCACGGAAGCGCGGCGTATTGCTGGCGAACATCACTTGGTGCGATAGCGCGCGCTCATACCACAGCGGCCCCATATCGACCGTGAAAAGACGCTGCATCATCTCCTCGGGCGAATCGATGTAAGTGATAGAGGTGTCCGCGTAGCAGTTGGGATACTTGAGCAGCATCGCCACGGTCTCGCGCACCCAGGGCCAGCCAAAATGGGTCAAACTAAAACGCACATTTGGATGCGTTGCGATTGTGTGCTCAAATGCAAGCGGGTTACTGCGCGAGAGCTCTGCGCCCGGCTCCCAAGACATACCGGCATGGAAAACCACCGGCTTGTTATAGCGCTCGCACAGTTCGTAAAGCGGCTCGGCCACAGCATCATCGGGGGCAAAACCCTGCTTTGCAGGATGCAGGCAAAGCCCCTTTGCCCCCAACTCGGTAAAGGCGCGCTCCAATTCGTCTGCGGCACCGCTCACCTGCGGGTCTACGCTCGCAAATCCCCACAGACGATCGGGATGTGCGGCAACCAGCATGGCAATCTGGTCATTGGTGCCAAAGTGCCCTCCGCATGCCGTGGTTACATCGAGCGGCATGAGCACGCTCTTCTGCACATCACAGACGTCCATCTCGACTTGAAGCTCATCCCAATCCATGGGGCCCATATGCCCCATACCAAATTCTCGTGACCAAAAACCGAATCCATCAGGCTCATCACCCGGCGTACAGATCTCGCCGTAGAGCATAGGATGGACCAACATGTCGATAACCATTTCGTACTCCTTTCCAGGCATTTGACCCTAGTACGGCTCAAAAGAACCAATCACTCGGGACGACAGCTCAGCGCCCGCCTTCATACACGCCGGAATATCAAGGCCATCGATCACGCCCTTGGTAAACCCGGCGATATACGAGTCACCGGCGCCCACGGTGTTAACGACCTTCTCCGCCGGCACGATCCCGCACTCATAGAAGCGCTCACCGTCATAGGCAATGCTTCCCTTCTCGCCAAGCGTGGCAACCGCAACGCGCGGCCCCAATTCCTGCGCGTGACGTACCCAGTCTCGTAGCTCCGGAGTGTCATCTTCAAACGACATAAATGCGTAGTCAACGTAGGGAAAATGATTCTCGCAGGCATATTCGGGATCCTGGCTGAACACCGAGAAGTCCATAACCACCGTCTTGCCCGCATCATGCCACTCGGGCAGGAGGTCCAAACAATTGCCAAACAGGTCGGTATGGATGATGTCATGCTCTAGGATAAACGCCCGGTCGTCTTCATTCGGTCGATATGTCTCCATTACGCCATCGATTGCCTCGAGATGCACACGATCGACGCCGTCTTTCAATGCCATGAGCATCACCGAAGTGTCGCCATCCTCCACCCGCAGGTGTGAGATATCGAACCCCTCAGCGGCCAGCGCCTCCCTCATCTTGTCTCCGTACTCGTCCTTGCCGACAACCGACACGGCGGATACCGAAACGCCCATTCGTGCAAGATGGATACCCCAGTCAATGCCGTTGCCAGTCGGATAGAACACGCCGATGTTTTGATAGACGTCCGCGCAGCAAAAACCAGCCGCACACGCTTTAATACCCATACTCTTCTCCAATGTTCAAAAGGGGACCCACCACATAACGAGCCCCCTTTTCGCGTTTCGCTTATTGTTTTGCATCGGCTATCCAAGGCCTCATAGCCAGACCGCCGTACGCTTTCTTAAGCTATTCGACGATTGGTGCTCCGTGACCCCAAGAACCTTCCATGCCGCACACGGTCGAGGCAAACCCGGCAGCAAAATCGAGCGCGCGCTCGATGGCCTCGGCGCCATCCTCACCACGCTTGGCGGAATCGAGATAGCACATCAAAAACGAGGTGAGGAACGAGTCGCCCGCCCCCATGGTGTCCTTCATGTCCGTTACCGGTTTAGCCAGCTGGCGGTAATAACGCTCGCCGTCGTAAGCAATGCAGCCCTCGGCGCCCGCCGTAGCCGACACAAAACGCGGACCCAGGCCCTTCACCCATGCCAGACGCTCGCGAATCTCGTCCTCACTCGCGGCATCCGCCGCACTAAAGAAAGCAAAATCGACGTAGGGCGCAATCTGCTCGTAGTACTCGTCGGTGGAGTCGTCCGAAAAGTCAAAAGAGACCGTGACGCCCGCAGCCTTCAACTTGGGCAGCTCGCGCTCGGTAAAACAATAGTTGCCCGAATGAACCACATCGAACTGCTTCATGTACGAAAGGTCAAAGCGATCGAGGACATAGCGCGCATCGCCACGGATACCGCCCTCGTTGGAGCCGAGGAAGACACGGTCACCGTCAACGACGGTCACGCGAGCCGCTCCGTTCTCGCCAATCATCTGCTCGCACTTGTCAAGTTCGATACCCTCATCCTCGAGGCTTGCAATGACATGCTCGGCAGCGGCGTCATTGCCAAAAATGCCCATGTATGCGGAGCGTGCGGCACCGCATTTCTTGGCATAAACGGCGAAGTTCACCGCGTTGCCGCCAGGATACATGGTGTGGATATGCTCGTAGCGGTCGACGACGTTGTCGCCAAATCCGAGCGCGTTAACGTTAAATGCCATGGTATTTACCCTTCTAGTACTCGACGACGCCCATGTAGCGACGGAAATCGGGATCGTGATCAAACACCTTGCCGCGTGCGGCACGCAGCTCGCAGTTCATGGCGTAGAACAGCACCGAGTCCAGATAGGCACGGACGCTCGCCGGCACGGCTTCCATACCGTACTCCTTGGCATCGAGCACCATCAGCGTATCGGTATGCGTCTTAAGGAACGCCAGGGCGCGCTCGTCCATAGCACGGCACTCGCTGGAGCCCATCTGCAGGAAGTAAAAAACGCCATCCTGAGTAGCCTCGAAGGGGCCATGGAAGTACTCGGCAGAGTGGATGTAGCTGCAGTGCTGCCACTGCATCTCCATAAGAGAGCAGATAGCGAAACCGTAGGTCTGGCTAAAGTTGGGACCGCTGCCCAGAATATAGAAGAACTCGTGCTCCTGGCAAAGCTTGGCAAAGCGATCGCCCAGCTCGGCATTTACCTTCTCGCGTGCCGGGGGAAGAATCTTATCCATCTCGGCGATACCGGCATACATATCGGCAAGATCGGCGTAACCCTCCTGCTGATCGAGCAGCTCTGCCGCAAGCGACAGCGAAATGCCAGCGGGGACCTCGGCCTGCGGCACGCCCTCGCCCCACGGGTAGACCCACGTGGTCCATTTACCGGTGTCGATCTTAGATCCAGCGTTGTCGGTCTGGGCGATCACCGTAGCGCCGGCAGCAAGGGCAATCTCGCAGCCCTCGACGACCTCAGGGGTGTTGCCACTGTGGCTACAAGCGATGACCAGGGACTTCTCGCCCAGACGACGCGGACGCATGATATCGAACTCGCGAGCCGTATAGATATACGAAGTGAAGGTGGTTGCCTCGCGCTGCAGAAGCTCATGGGCCGGGATCAAATCAATCATGGAGCCACCGCAAGCAATCCAGTAGACGCTGTCGAACTTGCCCTTCTCGGCAATTGCCTCTTTGATCAGATCGTGTGCGTTCATATCCAGTTCCTTTCTTGTTTGGCCGCAATCAATGACGTTGGCTGCGTGGCCGATAGTTGTTTTAGTCAATCAGATATTTCTCGAATGCGGCCATGTTCTTGGCATCTGCCGCCGCCGGATCATCGTAGTAACGACCGTCCGTGATTTCCTGGCCCAGCATGCCGTCGAAACCATGGGCGTTGAGCGTGGCGACGAAGGCGTCCATATCGTGCTTGCCATCGCCCCACACCAGATGGCCATACGGGTCACCGTCGATAAAGTGCATCTCGTGAATTGCCCCATCACCAAAGGCGGCAAACCAGTCCTCGAGCGTCTCGCCTGCAACGCCCATCGCGGTTGTATCAACCATAGGCTGTAAGTACGGGCTCGCGACCTCGTCAATCATGCGCTTCGCATCGGAAACCGTCGTCACAAGGTTGCTCTCCTCGGGACGCAGACTTTCCATCGTAAGCACCAGACCGTGCTCGCCGGCATACTCCGCCAGAATGGACAAGTGCTCGCGGCTGCGCTTCCAGGCTTCCTCGCGGTCCTCGTCCCAGTCGCCCCAGCCCGAGTTGACGGACATACGGTCGCACCCAAGTACCTCGGCAAGCTCAATGCCGTGCTTAAAGTACGCCAGGCTGCGCTGTTCATGCAGCGGTTTGCGTGCGCAGTACTGCCAAGGATAGACAACATTCTCGGGGCACAGAGTACGATACCTAAGCCCACGGTCTGCAGCCTTTTTCGCCAGGACCTCAGCCTCAAAGTAGCCCGTGTGGTCGAGCGTCACATGCGGCTCCGCACACCACAGCTCAATGGACTCAAAGCCCAAACGCTGCTGCGCGTCAAGGAAGTAATCGAGCGACCACATGATGTAGTGGATATTCATGCCCGCAATCTGTTCGCGGCGCAGCGTCGGTTTGGATTCAGACACCTTATGCCTCCTTATTTCGATCGAACACGATTTGTCCGTCCGACATCGTCATATCAACCGCAAGATCGCGTGCGTCGCGATAATCGAGGTCGAACACATCCCGATCGAGCACGCAGATATCGGCAAGCTTGCCAACCTCAAGCGTACCCAGCTCGTCTTCGCGCATCAGATCGTACGCGCCCCCGGCAGTCCAAGCGCGCAAGAGCTCGACAAGCGTCAGCACGTTGGCCTCATTCACGGGCAGTCCATCGTCGAAGTATCCGCCGCACGCGCTGTAGATTGACTCGCCCAGGCTCGGAATCAGCAGCGGCAAATCCGTACCACAGCACACCGTGCATCCGGAATCTTCCATGCCGCGGCGATTCCAGCTGTGTAAAAGTCGCGTCTCGCCAATTTGTCGACGCATCATCGATAGGCAATCCTCGCGCCGGTCCAGCGTCAGAATCTGCGGATAGACCTCGCAAATTCCACCTAACTTGCCAAACTCGATAAGATCGGTCGGGTCAGAGTTCTCGAGATCGGTAATCGCATGGCGGCGAAGCATCCGTCCATGTTCGTCTCGAGGCAGCGAGGCATAGAGCGCCACGGTGCGACGAACGGCGCCATCTCCCTGGCAATGCAAGGAATATCGGAAGCCGTCAGCATCAATTGCACGTAGCTCGTTCTCAATCAGATCCCACTCGGGCTCCTCGACGACCGTCTTGCCGGCGGCTCCCGCATCGGCCGTGTCCTCATAGGGGTCAATCATCTCGGCAAGCCCCGCCCATACGCCGCGATCGGTCATACGGTTGAAGCCAGAAAAACGAACGAACGGTCCCCGGAAGCGCTCTCGTGCCTCGCGGGCATATGCCAGATTTGCACCAGCGCCCACCGGCTGCGACATCATAGAGACGCGAACCGTCAGCTCACCAGATTCCTCACGGCGAGCCATTTCGTCGGCAAAGCCGTAGTAGTCATCAAACGCCATCTCCTTGATGGCGGTAACGCCGCGCTCGTTAAGCATGCTCATGTAGTCCGAATACCCCGCACGTACCTCGGGCAGCGCGAGGAAATCGCTCATCATGCGCCAGATCTTCTCGGCATAGCACGCCTGCGGTGTAAAGCCGTATCGCGCACTGGCGGCAGCATTGAGAACGCAGGTCTCCGCACCCGGTGTAAAGCAGACGACAGGGATATCGCCAAAACAATCGTCAAACACAGCCGCCGTATTTGCGTTCTCGGCATCCGATGCCAGCGTTTCGGGTAGGTTGTGGCCAAAAGCCGCCGCACAATCCGGATGATCTTCTTTCCATGCACGCAAGAGCGACACGGCCTCTTTGGCATCGGCGACGCCGGACAGATCAGACCCCAACGTCCGCAGCGCCCAGCCCGTATAGAAGGTATGCACATCGATCAGGCCAGGCATGACGGTGCGGTCGCCCAGGTCAACTACCTCGTCCGCTTGGGTCAAATACGAAGCTACCTCACACTTGGTGCCAACAGCCTCAATTCGATTGCCACGGACCGCTACGAAACCTTCAAACGGCAGGTCCCCCGTACCGGTAAAGACGCTCTTAGACGTCAGGACCGTCAAACGATCAGACATCACAACCACCTACACCGGAAGCATGCCAGAGATTGCCGTTACGATCAGGCCAAAGACGACCATGAAAATGAAGAACTTCCAAATGGTCTTCCACCATTGGCCAAACGAGATCTTTGCCACGGCAAGGCCGGCGACCGTCATGCCCGCCACGGGACTGATGGTGTTGATGGTCTGATTAGCAAACTGGAGCGCGGTAACGGCTGCCTCGGGATTGAGGCCCATAAGCTCGGTCAGGGGGCCCATAACAGGCATGGTGAGCGCCGCCAGGCCAGAACTCGAGGGAACCAGCAAAGAGAGCAGGCCAAGGACGATATACATAAACGTGGTGTAGACGGCGGCGGGTGCACCGGCGAGCGCAGTAGCGAGCGCCTGGAGAATGGTGTCGATGATCATGCCGCCCTCGGCGATGACCAGAATACCGCGAGCGATACCAATAACGATGGCGGCGTACGCAAAGTCGGCGAGACCTTTAACGAACTCCTCAGCAATCGTCTGCTGGTCAAGACCGCCCAGGATACCGGCAAGCAAGCCCATGCCAAGGAACACGGCGGAAATCTCATTCATGTACCAACCCTGGGTAACAAGACCCCAGACGATAATGCCCATACCGCAAGCAAAATCGATAAGCACGAGCTTCTGACGGATAGTGAACTCTTCCTCGATGGAGGCATCGGTCACGGAAAACTCGATACGCTTGAGCTTATCGTCCTCGTACGTAATGGACGACTCGGGGTTTTTCTTGACGCGCATGGCGTAGCGCATGGCCCATGCGATACCGACGGCAGTGAAGATGGCCCAAGAAACGGCGCGCAGCCACAGTTGCGGATTGCCCTCGATGCCGATAATGCCCTGTGCGATCAAGACGTTAAACGGGTCGATGGTCGAAGCACAATATCCCAGGTTAGGACCAAGGAAGCAGATGATGAATGCCGTCATCGAGTCATAACCGATACCCATCATGATGGGAATGAAGATGGCATAGAACGGCAGGGCTTCCTCAGACATACCAAACGTAGTGCCGCAAATGGACAGCAACGTCATCGTGATGGGAATGATGAGGATGTCCTTGTTCTTGAGCTTTTTAATCACACGGCTCATGCCGGCATTCAAAGCGTTGGTCTTGGTGATGATTGCGAACGATCCGCCAATCAATAAGACGAACGCAACGACGTCGGCAGCCTCTTGGATGCCCTTAGTGGGCGCTTGCAGGACCGCGAAGATATCCTGACCCAGATTGATGGTCTCGCCGGTCTCGGAATCGGTGTAGTTCTTATCGACCTGTTCATAGGTTCCAGCAACGGCGACTTCACGCTCGCCCGCCGCTGTCGAAATCGTCTTGCGCTGATACTGACCAGAGGGAACGATCCAAGTCAGGACCGCAAAGACAACGATCAGCAAGAACATGATCGTATAGACATGCGGTAATTTGAACTTAAAACGTCTGTTTGTCTTCTTCGCCTTCGTATCTGACATAGATACCTCCAAAGAACTCGAGACTGCATCGCATCTCGCTTCAACGTCTGCACAAGGCAAACGTTCTATGACGTTCTATAGATTACCAGCAGCTTTTCTCGTCATCAAGATAATTTCAAACTGATTGCCGCAACGCGGTTGAACGGTTGCGTTTGCGCCGTGAACGGTATGGAAACGCCTGGTGAGATGATCCACCGGGCGTCTCCATTCGCAATGTCCTAGATGTCAAAAACGTAGCGAGACCCAACGATCCGCTGACGACCGATGATAAACGGCCGCCGCTGCTCATCAAAGAAGAAGGCTTCCATATAAAACAAGGGTTCGCCAACGGGAACCGCCAGCAACCGAGCGACCTCGGGCGATGCGCACGCGATCTCGAGCGTGCACGGGTCGGTAAACGCAGGCGTCCGCCCCGTCCGGTTGCGCACGAACTCAAAAATGGATTGGTTAGATAGAGGCGCCGTTGATAGATAGGCGTTGTCCTCGTAAACGTATATGTTGTTCTCAAGCATGACAGGGACGCCATCGGCAGTACGCACGCGCTCAACGCAAATCAAGTCAGTTCCAACGGGAACACCAAAGAACTGTGCTTCGGTGGAATCCGCCGGCAGTATCTTTCTCGAAATGACACACGCCCCCGGTTCCATTCCGTTAGCGCGGCATGCGTCCGAAAAACTCTGGACGTCATCCTTCTGGCGAATCTTGCGCTTGAGCTTGGGGGCATTGACAAACGTGCCTTTCCCCTGTCGCTTCGTTAGATAGCCCTGTTGGACGAGCTCCTCAATAGCGCGTCGCACGGTAACGCGGCCAACTTTATAGCTCTCAGCCAATTCGAATTCGTTGGGTATCCGCGCACCTGCCTTGTAGGCACCGGAGTTGATTTCGTTTTTAATGATATCAATGACCTGTTGGTACAGCGGTATCGCTGCTTTACCGTCAGTTAGCCCTTCAGTCGGTGGCATATACCCTCTCCCAGCGCAATTACGTCTAAAACGGGCTTAAGGGCATTCAACAAGTCCTTAAGCCCGCATTAGCTTAAAGTATGCTAGGTGTCGCACCAAAATGTCGGGTATTTACTCATCGGACCCGAAAAACGCGCAACTAACGCGCTCTTACGCGAGTTCCAGCAGGTCCGGCAGCTGATCGATAATCTTATCCGCGGCGTCCTGACTAAAGCCAAAGCGCTCCTCGCGCTTGGCGATGACTGTCAGACCGGCGCGCTTGCCGGCAGTGATGCCAGGCACCGAATCCTCAACGCAGCAGCAGCGATTCGCGGGCAGCCCCAGCAGGTCCAGCGCATGCAGGTAGATGTCGGGCTCGGGCTTACTCTCCTTAAACTGCTCGCCGCTCACCACATACTCAAAGGCATCCGACAGCCCGCACGCGTTGAGCACTTCCTCGATGCTATCCATGGGAGACGAGCTGGCAAGCGCCACGCGAACGCCACGGCGTGGCAGCTCTCGAATCGTATCCACGGCGCCTGGGTTAATCAAAGCCTGATAGTCGCGCGGACGCTTATGCGCCCACTCGTCCCAACGGGCCAACGCTTCCTCGCCAGTGAAATGCCCCTTACCGGCGCGCTCAAACCAATCGACCAGCATATGCAGGAAGAACTGATGCGAGGTACCGACTTGCCCATTCAACTCCTCTTGAGTCAGGTTAAGCCCAAGCTCCTTGGCAAACGCGGCAGTCTCGCCCAGGTAGTAATACTCGGTATCGACAATGACACCGTCCATGTCAAAGATAACGGCGTCGAACGGAAATGCGGACACGGCACCCTCCCTAACAAAAGGGCGCCCGCAAGCAGGCGCCCAAACCATGCATTAATCGGCGATTCTAACCCAGCAGCTTATCCAGCGCCACTGCAATACCGTCTTCGTTGTTATTGGCGGTTACCATCTGGGCAACTGCCTTAACCTCATCGACGGCGTTGCCCATGGCAACACCGGTGCCGGCCCACTCAATCATGGACTTGTCGTTCTGGCCGTCGCCAAACGAGACGACCTCGCTGGCATCGATACCGAGCTTGGGCAGGGCACCCTCGAGCGCACGGGCTTTGTCGATACCGGGCGCCGTGTACTCAAAGTACCAGTCGGCCGTAAACATGCCCGAAAGCGTCTGGGTAAAGGGCGCATACATCTCCTCGTAATGCGCCTGCAGGTAGGTCGGATCACCCGCCGTCAGCAGCTTGTCCACGGGATAAGTGTCCACGACCTCATGCAAGCTCTCGACCTCGCGAATCTTAAGATCGCACGCATCGCGCTCATACTTGACGATATTCTTCTGCAAGCCGTCAGGCAGCGTGATCATGCAATGGTACGAGTCCTCGACGTGCAAATCGCGACCGAGCGAAATCATAGGGATCACGTCGAAATTGCGCAGATGATCAATCAGACGGTGCAGCTCGTCAGCCGGCATGGCCTGGTCAAAAAGGACCTCATCGGTCTGAGCGTCGACCACGTGCGCGCCATTAAAGGCAACTAGCAGACCATCATGGTTTTGAAGGTCGAGCTCCTGCGCCAAGGCGTGCAGCCCCCATGCAGGACGACCCGAAGCCAAGATGAGCTTAATGCCCGACTCCTGCGCAGCGAGCAGCTTCTCGCACGTACGCGGGCTGATGACCTTTTGGTCGTTGGTGAGCGTACCGTCGATATCCATTGCGATGGCTTTGATTGCCATATATGCCTCCCTGTCATTGAACAACCTTGTCTGAGCCATCATACAGAACACCCACGGCGGCGCTGTTTGCAACGGGAAAAATGTCATATTGTCCCAAACATGAACGGCGCGCCTTCGACGATTGCGATGCCCGTCGAGGCGCCTCCCGATACATTCCATCCTATCCAAATAGCAAGGGGCCCGTATCCCAACGGATACGGGCCCCTTTCAGCCATAAGCCAACTCAGCCGTAAAGACTACTTGCGATGAGCGCGATAGAACTCGATGAGCGCCTGGGTCGAAGCGTCCTGCTCGGCCTTGGCGGCGTCGTCGTGGAAGGCCGGGGTGATCTGCTTGGCAAGCTGCTTGCCCAGCTCGACGCCCCACTGGTCGTAGGAGTCGATGCCCCAGACCGTGCCCTCGACAAACGTGATGTGCTCGTACAGGGCGATGAGCTCGCCGAGTGCGAACGGGGTCAGCGTGTCGCCGAAGATCGAGGTCGTCGGACGGTTGCCCTCAAAGCAGCGGGCCGGGACGATCTGCTCGGGCGTGCCCTCGGCACGAACCTCGTCGGCCGTCTTACCAAAGGCGAGCGCCTTGGTCTGGGCCAGGAAGTTGCCCAGGAACAGCTCGTGGACGTCCTGGCCGCTGTCGGTTGCGGGGTTGGCAGTGTTGGCGAAAGCGATAAAGTCGGCCGGGACCACCACGGTGCCCTGGTGCAGCAGCTGGTAGAAGGCGTGCTGACCGTTGGTACCGGGCTCGCCCCAGAAGATCTCACCGGTATCGGAGGTCACAGCGCTGCCGTCCCAGCGGACGTGCTTGCCGTTGGACTCCATGGTGAGCTGTTGCAGGTAGGCCGGGAAGCGGTGCAGATACTGGCAGTACGGCAGCACGGCGTGGCTCTTGGAACCGAAGAAGTTGACGTACCAGACGTTGAGCAGGCCCATCAGCGCGACGGCGTTGTTCTCGAGCGGGGTGTTGCAGAAGTACTCGTCGATGGCGTGGAAGCCCTCAAGGAACTGCTGGAAGCGCTCGGGGCCGAGCACGACGATCAGCGACAGGCCCACGGCGGAGTCGACAGAGTAGCGGCCGCCGACCCAGTTCCAGAAACCAAAAGCGTTGGCGGGGTCGATGCCGAAGGCCTCGACCTTCTCGAGTGCGGTGGAAACGGCGACAAAGTGCTTGGCCACGGCCTCGGCGTTCTGCTCATCGGAGCCGTCGATGGCACCCTGAGCCTTGAGCTGCTCGAGCATCCAGGTCTTGACCTCACGAGCGTTGGTGAGGGTCTCGAGCGTGGTGAAAGTCTTGGAGACGATAATCACGAGCGTGGTCTCGGGATCGAGGCCCTTGAGCTTCTCTGCCTGATCGTTGGGGTCGATGTTGGAGATGTAGCGGCAGTCAATACCGGCGTCGGCGTAGGGACGCAGGGCCTCGTAGGCCATGACCGGGCCCAGATCGGAGCCGCCGATGCCGATGGACACCAGGTGCTCGATCTTTTTGCCGGTAACACCCTTCCACTCACCGGAGCGCACGCGCTCGGCGAAGGCATACATGCGGTCGAGAACCTCGTGCACGTCGGCGACGACGTCCTGGCCGTCGACGATGAGCTGGCCCTTCTCGCTTGCCGGGCGGCGCAGCGCGGTGTGCAGGACGGCGCGGTCCTCGGTGGTGTTGATGTGCTCGCCGGAGAACATGGCGTCGCGGCGCTCCTCGAGCTTCACCTCGCGGGCAAGATCGCACAGCAGCTTGACGGTCTCATCAGTCACCAAGTTCTTCGACAGATCGAAGTGAAGGTCGCCGGCGTCAAAGCTCAACTTATTCACGCGGTCGGCGTCAGCGGCGAACCAGGCCTTGAGGTCGATGCCCTCGGCCTCGAGCTTCTCCTGATGGGCCTCGAGCGCCTTCCAAGCGGCAGTCGACGTAGCGTCGATGGGTGCGGCAACAGTTGCCATAAAGTCCTCCTCAGCATACGGGCGCACGCCTCCATGCGCCCGGACATTCAGATGCCACTATTCTAGCGCAGGTCAAGACCATAATCAGCGAGCGTTGCCAATCGGCCCCCAAACGGCGACCGGCCAAAAAGGGACAGGTTTGTTTTGGCAGGTCAAACGCTTTACCAATCAAATAGAACCTATCCCTTTATGGTAAATATTAGGCCGCGGCGCACACGCTGCCGAGCAACTCACGCAGAGGAGACCCAATGCCCTCCAGCAGTTCGGGCGCGATAATGGCGAAAACGGGAACCTCGCCGACACCCACAACGGCGGGCACTTTTCCCTCGGAGACGATGCATCCATAAGGCACAAAGCCGTCCTCACCGGCATCGAGCGCCGCCATACGACGGGCGAGCTCGCGCGCAAAGCCGGCCGTATCGGCATCGCCGATCGCCAGGACAAAGTCCACGCCTTCGTCGGTCGCCAGGGCCACGGCTTCGTCGATCAGCTCGTCTCCCCCGTCGCCCCCGACCAAACCGCAGCGGAAAAGCACGCGCTCGAGCAGGGCGCGATCGAGCGAGCCCAGCGCCGCCGAAACGAGCTCATCACGCGTGTGCTTGTCGCCTCCCAGCACGACCAGTGCCTTGGTGCCGCCATAGTGGGCAACCAATCGCCCGCACCAGCGAGCCACATCCCCATCCGCAACCAAGCGCGTCGGCATACCAAACCCATAGTCGACCATTATCCCCACAACCCTTCCGTGCGTATAGGCGGTATCAATCGTTAGACTCATGCTACGAAGCGAGGTTTTCCGAGCTGTTTCGCGCTCTTTAGAGCTGCGTTAAAAAACCCGATGCAACCGCACGACCATACCCGCCAAAGAGGGACAGGTTTTGACGATGTCCGCGCAAGCAGGTATTATCGAACATGTATTCGATAAGAACATGTGTTTGATGGAAGGACACGGATGGCGCACGAGCAGCACACCTATATCTGCATCGACCTCAAGACGTTTTATGCCAGCGTCGAGTGCGTCGACCGTGGGCTCGATCCGCTCACCACCAACCTGGTCGTTGCCGACGAATCGCGCGGGCGCACGACCATCTGCCTCGCCATCACACAGGCCATGAAGGACCTCGGGATACGCAATCGCTGCCGTCTGTTCGAAATTCCCGATGGCATCGACTACATCACGGCCGTACCGCGCATGCAGCATTACATGGAGGTGTCGGCGAAAATCTACGGTATCTATCTGGAATACGTCAGCCCCCAGGACGTGCACGTCTACTCCATCGATGAGTGCTTTATCGACGTGACGCCCTATCTGGACCTCTATCACACAGATGCGGAAGGGTTCGCCTGCACGCTGCGCGACGAGGTCCTCGCGCGCACCGGCATCACGGCGACGGTCGGCATCGGCCCCAACCTATTCCAGGCCAAGGTAGCGCTCGACATTACCGCCAAGCACGTACCCAGCCGCATCGGCATACTCGACGACGAGACCTTTCGCAAGGAGATCTGGCCTCATCGTCCCATTACCGATATCTGGGGCATCGGCCCCGGCGTGGCAGCCCGCCTCGAAAAGTACGGCGTCTACGATCTGATGGGTGTCGCCGCGCTCGACGAAAACCTGCTTTACGATGAGCTCGGCGTCAATGCCGAATATCTTATCGACCACGCCTTTGGGCGCGAGCCAACGACCATCGCCGATATCCAAGCCTATCGCCCGCAAGCGACCTCGACCACCACGGGGCAGGTGCTCTCGAAGGGCTATGCCTACGAGCAGGCCTACACCGTCTTGCGCGAAATGGTCGATGCCGCCGTGCTGGATTTGATCGACAAGCACGTGGTGTGCGACAGCATCTCGCTCTTTGTGGGCTATGCAAGCGAGCGCGCCGACATACGCCGGCTCAACGTCAGCGGCACGGCGCAGTATATAGACGGCTGCGGACACCTGCGCTCGAGTACATCGAGCATCGAACCCACCGCAACTGCCGGCCCCGAGCTCGCGCCCCGTGCTCCCAAGCCCGTCCAGCGCGATGACGAAAGGCGTCGTCTGGTGCGCGAAGCGCAGGCAATCGATGGCATCTTTGTGGGCGAACACGGCGGCAAACCGCGTGGTGGCTATGCCGCGCTCTTTGCGCACTCCAACGCCTCGCGAAAGCTGCCCGAGCGCACTAATTCGTTTAAGAAGATCATGGGGTATTTCGATGACCTTTGGGCACAAACAGTCGATCCCAAACGACCGGTCAAGCGCATCAACCTGGGATTTGGCAACCTCATGCCCGAGGAATTTGCCACCATCGATCTGTTCAGCGATATCGAGGCCGATGAGCGCGAGCGCGACCTGGCGCGCGCCGTCCTGGCCGTGAAAGGCAAGTACGGCAAGAACGCGCTCGTCAAGGGATTAAGCTTTACCGCCGGCGCCACCGCGCGCGAACGCAACGGCCAAGTTGGAGGACATCGTGCCTAAACCCAAGCAGCAGCCCGTGCGCCCGCCGACCGCCTTCGAGCGCCTGGCGGACCCCGAGGGCAGACGCCGCGCCGCCGACCCCAAGCTCACTGCCAACGGTGCCGTGCGCGCCAACCGCGCCGCACAGTTTATGCCCTTTGCCGCCCTCACGGGATACTACGAACTCGTGCGCAAGCAGGAAATCACCGTCGAGCCAAAACGTGAGCTCACGGAAGAAAAAGCCCTCGTACTTTCTAAAAAGCTCGAGGGTCTCAAACGTGGCGACTTGGTTCGTGTCAACTATTACGATACATACGGCTATCGCAGCCGCACCGGCATCCTCGACGAGGCGCTCCCCGCCTTCAAGCTCCTCAAGCTCCGAGACATCGCCATCAACTTCGACGACATCCAAGACATCGAACTGCGCGGACGAGCCTAGCCAAGGAAGCGCATCCAGGGCGGCGCTTACAGCGTCATGACGTAGTAGCCCGCATCTTTCACGGCCGTCTCGAGGACACCACGATCAACCGGCTGCTTAGAGCGCACGCGTGCCGTGTGGTCCGCATACGTCACCGTTGCCCACACGCCATCCAGCGCATTGAGGGCATTGGCTACGTTCTGAGCGCAGCCGTCACAGCTCATGCCGCCGATGAGCAGCTCATCGCTATAGGGATAGTGTGACGCATCGGTATCCACCACAACAACCTTTTTGGCCTTCTTGCCGCTCGTACCATCGCTGCAGCAACTCTTCCCGTGTGTCGAAGCGGCAATGCGACGCAGTCCAAAAAACATGCCGACGGCAATGACGGCCAGCACGATGAGATTCGCAGGGTTGAGCAAGTCACTCATGCGCTCCCCTTTCAAGTAGCACTATCTAGATACCCCCATGGGGTGTCCCCATCTTAACCCAAAATCATGTCTGTTCGGTCAATTAGTTTCCCTCTTCAAACTTTTTTGTTGACCATGGCTTACTTTCGTGTATAAGTTTTCCTAGGCTAACAGTTTAGATCCGTAAGGAGCGCCGTGACTCGAACCATAGATATCCCAACGTTTCAGGCAGCGGTCGTGCGCAACTGCTCTCCCACGCTCGCGGGCATCAAGCCGGCATCGCTCTTTACCTATCCAGGCACCTACGCCCACGGGAACGGCTCGACCACAACCGAAACCATCGCAGAACGTCGAGCACGCCTGCTCAACGTTATCGCCCAGTGCAATCGCGAGCTTGACCCGCTCGGCATCCACCTGAGTGTTTTGGTCTGGCGGCCCTGCGGAGCACTCGTGTACGTGTACCGAGCCAAAAGCCTCGCCACCTATTTCGCAGACCCTCGCGCCCAAACAGCGCTCGCCTCGGAAGGCTACGACACGAGAGACCTTTCGACATGCCTTGTGCATTTGGCATCACGCATCACGCTCGCGAGCAATAACGTCGCGGAATGCGCTTGTAGCCAGACTCGATGCGCACTACCCCAGCAAGCTAGCTGCAGCAACGACTGCACCTGCGAGTTTCCGCACGAAATAGGCTACTTCCTTGGATATCCCTACGACGACGTGCACGAGTTTATCGTCCAGCGCGGCGAGAACTACAAGGTCTTTGGGGCCTGGAAGGTCTACACGAATGTCGAGCAAGCGCTTGCGATGTTTGACGCCTACCGCGCTTGCACTCAATACCTCACCTTTGTCTATCAGCAGGGCTGCAGCTTGGCGCAACTTGCCCAGGCAACCCGATAGAACATAGAAGCCGCGGCAACCTGCCGCACAACTGAAAGGACAAAACATGAGCAAGATCGCCGTCGTCTACTGGAGCGGCACGGGCAATACCGAGGCCATGGCAAACCTCGTCGCCGAAAGCGCCACGTCCGCGGGGGCCGAGACTGAGGTCATCTCCTGCGCCGACTTCTCTGCCGACAAGGCCGCCGAATATGATGCCTTCGCCTTCGGCTGCCCCGCCATGGGCTCCGAGGAGCTTGAGTATGACGAGTTTCAGCCTATGTGGGACGAGGTCAAGGAGACCCTCGGCGACAAGAAGGTCGTCCTCTTTGGCTCCTATTCGTGGGCCGAGGGCGAGTGGATGGACAACTGGAAGGCCGACGCCGACGAGGCCGGCGTCAACGTCGTGGACTCCGTCATTTGCTACGATGCGCCCGACGATGAGGGCGAGGCGGCCTGCAAGGCCCTGGGAGCGGAGCTGGCCTAACGAAGCCGCCAGAAAGTCGCAAGGCAACTAACAGCCGAGCACCGCACAACAACAGTCGCTCATGCCCAAACAAAAACGGGGGCCGGATACTATCCGATCCCCGTTTGTTATATCGACAATTTCGACGCGCCGCTACGAGATATTTCCCAAGAACGCCTTGGTGCGCTCGCTCTTGGGGTGGTCGAAGACCTCGCTCGGCGTACCCTCTTCCACGATAACGCCGCCGTCCATAAAGACGACGCGGTCGGCGACGTCGCGGGCAAAGCCCATCTCATGCGTCACGACGATCATGGTCATACCGTCACGTGCAAGATCGCGCATAACGCCAAGAACGTCGCGAACCAGCTCGGGGTCGAGCGCCGACGTGGCCTCGTCAAAGAGCATGACGTGAGGGTTCATCGACAGGGCGCGGGCGATGGCAACGCGCTGCTGCTGGCCACCCGAGAGCTGGCTCGGCATAAAGTCGATGCGCTCGGCAAGACCGACCTTGGTCAGCTCCTCGATAGCGATTTTCTCGGCCTCTTCCTTGCTGCGCTTGAGTACCTTTTGCTGTGCGAGCATGACGTTCTTTTTGACTGACAGGTGCGGGAACAAATTGAACTGCTGGAACACCATACCCAGATGCGTACGTACCTTGTTAAGGTCGACGCCCTTGGCGCAAACGTCCACGCCCTCAACGACGATCGAGCCGCTCGTGGGATGCTCCAGACGATTGATGCAGCGAAGCATCGTCGACTTGCCCGAGCCCGAAGGACCCAGGACTACGACGACCTCGCCCTTGTGCACATCCAGATCGATGTCGCGCAGGACCACGTTATCGCCGAAGGCCTTCTGGAGGTCCTTGATGCTGACGACGACCTCGTTCGAGTTATTGGTTTCGCTCATGATAGGACCTCCTTACAGACCGGCGATGTGGTCGGCGGGCGTCGCGACGACCTGTCCAGCGCTCTTGGCGGGACGCTTCTTCTTGGTTTCGGCCGTCCCCAGAAGCCTCGCCTCAAGACCGCTCACCAAGCGAGCAAGCGGCAGGGTGATGACCAGGTAGAACAGCGCGGCAACCACATATGGCGTAATGGAACCCGTCGTGGCCACAATGGTACGGGCGTTCATGACGATCTCGACCACGCCCACGGCCGCGAGCAGCGACGTATCCTTGTAAAGCAGGATAAACTCGCTGGTCAGCGTAGGCAGGACATTGCGGAACGTCTGCGGAATCATAACGTAGAGCAGCGTCTGGAAGGCGTTCATGCCCAGCGAGCGCGCGGCCTCGTTCTGGCCCTTGGGGATCGACTGAATACCGGCGCGGAAGATCTCGCACAGGTAGGCGGACGAGTTCATGGCCATGACGATGACGCCCAGCACATAATCGTCAACCTTGACGCCGGCCAGCGGCAGGCCAAAGAACGCGATGTAGATCTGCAGGAACGCCGGCGTACCGCGGATGATATTCACATAGATGCCGGCAAGGCAACGCAGGATGCGCGACTTGGAGATGCGCATGAGTGACAAGGCAAAGCCAAAGGGAATGGCCAACGGAAATGCCACGAGCACGATCGAGAGCGACATGAGGAAGCCTTTGAAGACGATCGGCAGGCTCTGAACCAAAATGACCGGGTTCAGGAACAGGCGAAGGAACATGTTGGAATTCCATGCCTCGACCCACGGCTGCTCCTTAAGGTCGGCCAGGAAGTTATCGAATGCCGTCACGCCCTTAATCTCGACGGAAGGAATCTTGGAGATCTTCTTGGTTGAACCGTCAGCCAACGTGTAGGTGCCGCTAAAAGCCTCGTCGCCGCCCTCGACGGGGAAGGTCACGCCGTAGACCTCGACACGGAAATAGCCGCCGGCCGGAGCCGTCTCGCCAAAATCGATCTTGAGCGTCTGGCCGTCGACCTTGCACGTAGGCTTCATGGGCGTACGGTCCATGAGGTCATCGCCCGAGAGCATCGTCAATCGCGTGTCATCGGCACCAAACGTCGTGCCGTCGACAAACGTCAGCGAAAGACCGCTCAGCTCCTCGTCGGCATCGGCCTGAACTTCCCAGGTAATTCGCGTCTCGGTGCCGCCGACCACAGCGCTGCCCGAACCGGTGTTGGGTCGGGCGGTGATCTTTGCGGTCTCAAGCGCCTGGGCGGTCGTGGGCGCATATGCCCCCGCGCACACCAGCGCGAGCGCCACGGCCATGACGCAGGCTAGCTTTTTGAGCAAGGCGGGCAGTGGAAAACGCTGCTCCGCGGCCCCTTTGTTCAGTCGAGACAAGGTGGCTCCTATCGTAGAAGTTGCCGGCAAAACGAGACGGAAATGCTCTCCGTCAAGAGAAGCGCAAAGGCCCTCTCCGCCAAAGCGGAAAGGGCCCGCGAGCAATCAAGTAGCTATTTTACTTGATGTTGTACTTAGCCATGAGGGCATCAACGGTACCGTCGTCGGTCAGGTCCTTGATGGCCTGGTTGATGTCGTCCTTGAGCTTGGTGTTGCCCTGGTTGATGGCGATGGCGTACTCCTCGCCGGTGCTAATCTGCTTAATGGTCTGGCAGGTGTTGAACTGCTCGGCGGTCAGCTGGCTGGCAACGGAGCGGTTGGTGACTACGGCGTCGCCCTTATCGGACTGCAGAGCGCTGAAGCACTCGGTGGCGTCCTTGTAGGGGACAATCTTGGCCTTGGGGAAGTTCTCCTGGGCAAAGGACTCGGCGGTCGAGCCAGACTGGACGATGATGGTAGCATCGGCGTTGTTGAGCTTCTCGCTGTAGTTGTCGGCCGTGATGTCGGTGTTATCGACCTTGGTCACGATAGCCTGATCGTCCATGTAGTAGGAATCGGAGAAAGTGACTTCCTTCTCACGCTCGGGCGTGTCGGTGATAGCCGCGATGGAAACGTCATATTTGGCGCCCGAAGCGACGCCCGGAACCAGCGTGTCAAAGTCATTGTTGACATACTCGACATCCAGGCCCAGCTTGTCGCCGATAGCCTTGATGAGCTCAAGGTCAAAGCCCTGATAATCGCCGTTGTCATCCTTGTACTCAAACGGAGCGTACTCGGCAGAGGTGCCAACGGTCAGCGTACCGTCCTTGACGAGCGCGTACTCCTTGGAGCCGTCGACCTTCTCGACCTTAGCGTCGTCAGAGCTGCTGGAACCGGCATCAGAACCAGAGGTGGCGTTGGACGAGCCGCAGCCCGTCAGAGCGAGGGCGAGCGCCATAGCACCCGTGGCGGCAAATGCGCCAAGCTTCTTCAGCTTCATAATCAGTCTCCTTCCAATGACCCCACGTGATTCAGAGGTCTGCAAAAACTGAGGGTTATTATGCACCCGCTTGGAAGAATCTGCAATTAGAAAACTGATTGAAACAAACCCATAACGTGAATGGAGCACTCCACTTTATGGCAGCCTTTACTGCTGCAACGACCTTAACAGTTTGATTTCAGCCGCATAACCTGCAAGTTCGTTCGGTGTCTCCAAGATGAATGGCAATGCGCGCAAGCGGCCATTCGATACAATATTCTGTATAACCTGCATACCGCCGCCAAACTCTTCACTACCCAGGTAGCCCTTGCCGATGCACTCGTGGCGATCCTTATGGGCGCCGCAGGGATTCTTGGAGTCATTGATGTGCACGGCGCGCAGGCGCTCGATACCCACCACGCGGTCGAACTCGTCGAGTACGCCGTCCAGGTCATGGATGATGTCGTAGCCAGCATCGCTCACATGGCAGGTGTCCAAACAAACGCCCAGCTTATCGGACAGCTCCGGACACTTGGCGGCAACGCCCTCGATAATGCGCGCCAGCTCTTCAAAGCTACGGCCCACCTCGGTGCCCTTGCCCGCCATGGTCTCAAGCAATACCGTCGTCTGCTGTCCCTCAAACATCACCTGGCACAGCGTGTCGACAATCATCTGAATGCCGGCGTCTGCCCCCTGTCCCACATGCGCACCGGGATGGAAGTTGTAGTAGTTGCCGGGCAGTGCTTCCAGACGCTGCAAATCTTCCGCCATAGCCTCCAAGGCAAACTCGCGCGCTCGCTCCTTAGCGGAGCAGGGGTTATAGGTATACGGGGCATGCGCCACCAGCGGTCCAAAGTCGTTTTGCGCCATAAGCTCGCGCAGAGCCGCCACGTCATCCATGTCAAGGTCTTTTGCCTTGCCACCGCGCGGGTTGCGCGTAAAGAACGCAAAGGTATTGGCACCAATGGACAACGCCGTCTCCCCCATTGCCCGATAGCCCTTCGTCGTCGAAAGATGGCACCCAATCGTCAGCATCTCCAGCTCCCCCTCATCAGTTGCGGTGAAATACGGTCTATTGGTGCCTTATTTTGGCGCAAACAGACCGTATTCCACCGCAAGATATAAAAGGGGCATCAGGGGCAAGGTCCGCCGAGCCCCCCCCTTGAGCACCAGCACCGCAGCCTAGAGCGTCAAGCGAATCGCATCGATAATCTGCGCGCAGCGCTGCGTGGCGGCAAGAGGCATAACGGGGCTTTCAAGCTCTCCCGTCTGGACGAGCTGCGTCGCATGCTGAATTTCGCCGTAGAAATCATCGACCTCAAACGGGGCATTAATTTCGAGCATTCGTCCGTCGGAGTACTTCACATGGGCGAGCTCGGGGCGATGGAGGCGCTCGATTTCCACCGAACCCCGTTCGCAGGCAATCGTTAAGCGGCTTTCATATGCTGCTTTGCCGTCGCACACCATATGAATGGGTATACCGCCGACACTCATATGGATCTCATCGGCCCAATCCACGCGGCCGCCTAATACGTCACGCCAGCGAACTTCACGAGACGAAACATCGCACGCACCCGCAAGCAGATCCTCAAACCACCCGACCGCATAGCAGCCCATGTCATATAGACAGCCGCCCTGCAACGGATCGAGCAGATAACTCGAAGGGGACTCACCATAATCGAGTTTTTGCACGCTTTCGATCGAGACGATACAGCCGAGCTCGCCCGACGCAAGCAAACCCTTCACGCGAGTATGCATCGGACAAAACCGATTTTTCATCGCCTCCATAAACGGCACACCGCACTCGCGAGAGGTGGAGGCAATCGATAGAGCCTCTTCCTCACTCAAAACGGCCGGTTTTTCGCACAGCACGGCCTTTCCCGCGCGCAGTGCCCGACAGACCCAATGCGCATGCATGCCATGTGGAAGAGCCAAGTAGATTGCGTCGACATCGGGATCGGCAATCAGCGCATCATAAGCCGCATCGCCGCTACCGTCAGCCGTGGCATAACTGTGCGCGGCATCAATCGAAAACGCCCTGCAAAACCCCTCAACATGCGAAGGGGTGCGGCCGGCCGCAGCCACCAGCCGTGCCCCGTCGACCTTCTTGAGCGATGATGCAAATCGATGCGAAATGTGCCCAGCGCCCAAAACGCCCCAACGAACCTCACGCAAATCATCACATGAATCCCGATGGCCCACGACAGCCCCCTTCAGTTGCGACGAAATAGTTCCTGCTATCGCCCTATTCTGCCGCAAACAGGAACTATTCCATCACAAGATATAAAAGGGTCATGAGGAGCGAGTTTTGCTGAAGACTTTAAGCGCGGCCGTTACGGGGCCAGGCTGGAAACGTCGGCGCGCGTCGTCGAGACGCTCGGGGATATCGATGTGTTGCGGGCAGTGACGCGCACATTTGCCGCACTTGACGCAATTGCTCACGAGCTTGGGCTCGCTCGTGCGCACCGCGCTCGCCGTAAAGTATTGCGACAGCCCCGTAAACCAGCTGTGCGCATAGCTCGCGTTGTAAGCGGCAAAGCAGCCGGGAATGTTAATACCCTTGGGGCATGGCATGCAGTAGCCGCATCCCGTGCAGGGCACGCGATTCGATTTTTCAAACTCCGCCAGCACGCGTGCGATGGTATCGAGCTGAGCGGCTGTCATCGAATCCGGCAGGGCCCGATCGGCCAGCACCGCGTTCTCGTCCACCTGCGCGGTATCGGTCATGCCCGAAAGCAGCATCGTGACTTGAGGATGGTTCCACACCCACG
>CAUGNQ010000012.1 GCA_959600835.1 uncultured Collinsella sp.
TGCGCGGCAAGGCGCTCCTCAAGACGAATTCAAATGAATGAGTGAGCATCATTGTCCCCGAGGACAAAGCGAGGCCGTTTTAGGGGCAGTGAAACTGGATTTATCGATCCTCTTGATCCAATCCAAGTTCTTTCAACTCTTTTTCGTTTTGGATATCTTCAGCGGTATTCTTGCCAGTGATAGCACCGTAGGCTTCTTTTATGCCGTTTTTCACTGCCCATTTGATAACGAAATACAGCGCAATCATCATTCCGAGCAGTTGCGGTGAGTGTCGACATTCGCCGATATAACATGGACACAACGTCCCGTTTGTGTTCTTCAATCGCCTGCACGTTCTTCCTATTCTTGGGTTGTCGAACAAGCCATAGAGAAAAGGAAGAAAACATGGACACCGACAAGATCTGCGCGGAATCGATCGCCAAGCAATACGCGCCCAAAAGCGCCTCCAAGCTCGCCGCGCTCAAGAAGCTCGATGCCAAAGCCAAGCGCCCCGCGAACGTCTTCGCCTACAGCTTTGGCATCGCTTCCTCGCTGTTGTTGGGTGTGGGCATGTGCCTGACCATGGGTGTGCTGGGACCTGGCGAGGGCACGTTGTTTGTGCTCGGAATCGTCCTTGGTATCTTGGGTATCGCAGGCGCAAGCGTGAACCTTGTCCTGTATCGCTGGATTCTGGAAACCTCTAAGAAGAAATACGCCTTTGAGATAATGGAGCTTGCCAAGGGAATTGCCGGCGAATAGCTTTTGGCATCAGGCAGAGGCAGGCTTGGGTGAACAGGCAGCAGAGCAGATACTTTACGACGGCGCAGCTTATGGACGAGGCTTTGCTCGACTTGCTGCAGAACAAGGGCGCGGAGTTCATAACCGTTAAGGAGATTTGCAAGAAGGCCGGGGTGGGGCGCTCTACGTTCTACCTTCACTACCAGGGTGTCCCTGACCTCGTGAAGGAGTGTTCGGAGCATGTGAACACCAAGTTCTTCGAGCGCTTTGAACAAAGCGCCGCAGACACGATCGGGGCTATCCGTACGGCTCCCCTCGACGAGCTCGTTTTCGTAACCGACGAGTATCTGAGGCCCTACCTCGAGTTCGTCCAAGACAACTGCCCCATCTATCGCGCGATGCTCGCAAACGGGCATACGCTGCAAGCTCAGGAGCGATTCGAGGCCCTAGCGAAGCACATCATCGACCCAGTGTTGGAGCGCTTTGGCTATCCCAGCGAGCAGCGGGCCTTCGTCATCAGTTTTTATGTGCATGGGCTCTCTGCCGTGGTACAGGACTGGATTCGGAGCGGCTGCGAAACGCCTATCGATGAGACGGTGCGCATTATCAAAACCTGCGTGCACCCGAACGGCACGAACCGACGTCTTGCCAACGCTAAAGAGAGGCGCGAATGAAACGATGTGACGGCGACGCCCCCTAGGCGCCAAGAGCGCGGGCCGCGCATCCGCCTTGAGAATACTGCGGAAGGAACGGAAAATGAAAGAGGGAATCTACCTTGGTAAAGGGCATGTATCCCTTTCCGCTGCTCGCGCGGGGCGGCTCCAGCCGTGCCGGGATCTCCAGCGCGGCCTCGAAGCCGTTTGCGGCGAGAACCAAGGAGGAGGGTTTCCCGTGATGGCGATAGGACGGAGGGGTTTCTGTAGGCGTGTAACCAGTAGGAGCTACTTATCGAAGCCCGCCGCCGCGGAGCTGCTCCTTGTAGTTCTCGCCCCAAGCTCTCATTGCGTCAAGAACGGGCCTGAGTGTCTGTCCCAGGTCGGTGAGCGAGTACTCCACCCGTGGGGGCACCTCTGCGAACGCTTCACGATGAACGAGCCCCGTTTCCTCCATGGTTCGTAGGTTGCTGGTCAGAACTTTCTGCGAAATCTTGCCGATCGAGCGTTGCAGCTCCTTAAAGCGCATCGTGCCTCTGAGCGAGAGTTCGCGCAGGATGAGCACCTGCCACTTGTTGCCGATGAGCAAAAGCGTTGTCTCCACTGGGCAGGCAGGCAGGTCCTCCAAAGTCGGTGCTGTCATGTTCGCGAAACCTCCGTCTGCAATCATGCGCGTCATTTACATTAGTTTCCTTTTGGTGCTTACAGCACTTTTATGTGCCTACTTTCCATTATATACCTTTGACGCGTATCGTATGAGCTGCAAGGAAAGCGGCGGCGAGTGCCGCAGGTCGAAAGGAAAGCATGATGACCAAGAAAATCGCAGTTGTAGCAGCGAACGGCAGGGCCGGCAGCCTCATCGTTGAGGAGGCCGTGCGTCGCGGATTCGACGTGACCGCCATCGTACGCGGCGAGAATAGGACCGCCGCTCAGAACTCCGTCATCAAAGACGCACTCGAGCTCACGACGGAAGACCTCGAAGGATTCGACGCCGTGGTGGACGCCGTGGGCGGCTGGACGCCCGAGACCATCCCCGGTATCACCGACGCGGGCATCCACTTGGCTAATGTGCTGGTCGGCACCGATGTGCGCCTGCTCATAGTGGGTGGCGCGGGCTCGCTGTTCGTCAACCCCGAGCATACGGTCACCGTCGATATGGGCCCGGACTTCCCCGATGACTGGAAGCCGCTGTCCGCCGCGGCCGGCAAAGTCCTTGCTCACCTTCGCGAAACGGACGGCCTCAAATGGACCTTCGTTTCCCCTGCTGCTGACTTCCAGGCCGACGGCGAGCGCACCGGTGAGTATATCTTGGCGGGCGAGGAGTTCACACTCAACAGCCGCGGCGAGTCAACGCTCTCGTACGCTGACTATGCGATTGCCATGGTCGATGAGATCGAGTCCGGTAACCACGTCGCCCAGCGCATCTCGGTTGTGAGCAAGTAGCTTTATGCCGTTTGGGAAATGGGAGGGTCGATGCCAGCCGCGTCGACCCTCCCGTTGCGTACCGGGGCAACCAGTCTTGTTGTCCGAGTTGTGACATCTTAAACAATGGTTGAGTTTAAAAAGGGCGTTTTTGGTACTACCGAGCGTGAGCGTTCTCGTAGGCCTCTTTGATATCTTCTGGCAAACCGTCGGGAATCATGGCCCTCAGCTCAGTCTCATTCTCGCCCTGATTCAGCTGCCCGTAGAACCAGCATTTGTACTTCAGCATGTCCAGCGCGCGGTTCATGTTCGCGATCTCTAGCTCCATGTGGGCCTTCCGCTCCTCGAACATGGCCTTGCGTTTGGGGTATGTCGATGGACCCTCCGCGCACCATTCCATGAATAGACGGATGTCCTTGATCTCCATCCCCGCTTTCTTGAGGCATTCGATGACCCGAAGCGCCTCGAGTTCCGTATCGCCGAATTGCCGAATGCCGGACGTCCGCTCCAATGCCGGGAACAATCCCTGCTTGTCGTAATAGCGCAGCGTTGAGGCGGGCAAGCCGAACATCTCCGACACCTGTCCGATTGTGTACATGGTTCCTCCGAATCAATCTCGAATTCATTCCTTGACCTAAAGTCAGGTTTAGGTATTACCTTCATTCTCGTCATTAGAACAGGGATTGCAAAGGGTGTTCCGTAATGCGGAAACAGATTTGCACCTAAACCATCGACAGGGGGAGATCGATCATGGCAATTAAACAGACGGCAGGCAGAGATGCCCTAGGGGACTTTGCCCCCAAATTCGCACAGCTCAATGACGATGTACTGTTTGGCGAGGTGTGGAGCCGAGAGGGCGAGCTTTCCCTTCGAGACCGCAGCGTGGTGACGGTGGTGGCGCTGATGGCGCAGGGACTGACGGATTCCTCGTTCCAATACCATCTGATGTCCGCAAAGAATAACGGTGTAACCAGGGCGGAGATAGCGGAAATCCTTACCCACGCCGCGTTTTACGCGGGGTGGCCCAAGGCATGGGCGGCCTTTCGCATGGCGAAGGAGGTCTGGGCGGATGACGATGCCGCTGATGCAAAAGCCGAGCACCAAAACGAGATGGCCTTTCCCATCGGTGCCCCCAACGACGCATTCGCGAAGTACTTTATCGGGCAAAGCTACCTCGCGCCTCTATCAACCGAGCAGGTTGGCGTCTACAACGTGACGTTCGAGCCCGGCTGCCGCAACAACTGGCACGTGCACCACGCCAAAAACGGCGGCGGACAGATTCTCATCTGCGTGGCTGGTCGAGGGTTCTACCAGGAATGGGGTAAACCGGCACAGGAGCTGCGCCCTGGCGATGTGGTCAACATCGCCCCGGGTGTGAAACATTGGCACGGAGCCGCGCCCGAGAGCTGGTTCTCCCATCTCGCGCTGGAGGTTCCGGGCGAGGAGGCCTCCAACGAGTGGTTAGAGCCCGTGGGAGACGGGGAATATCTCAAAGAGACTAACAAGGAGGCTTAAATACCTTCGCCGTCCGCGCCGCCGAGAGCAGGGCGCCCAAATCGGCCTGGATCGCCTCTGCCTTGCTTCCAAGCTGCAACGGAGCCGAGCCGCCCGAGATGTTTACGCTCAGCAGGTGCGCATCCGGCAGCTTCGCGGTCATGCTCCAGAACGGGAGCGTGATGATGCCGGGGGTCATCTCGCCCACGCCGAGCTCCAGCAACAGCACGCGGCGATCGCTGCGCTCGCGCACGAAGCGCTCGTATCGTCCGAGGCTCTCGCGCCATGCCGCACCCTGCAGAAACGTGTCGTCGCGCACCCACGGCACAAGCTGCCAGCCGCAGTGCGGGCATCGGGGGACATCCTCGCTGCGGATCTCGAACCCCGCCATGCCCGCGAGCATGCGCTCGACGTAGGGGCTCGCATCGAAGAGCCCGTCGCGGCATGGCTGCTTGCATTGAAGGTGCGCGAAGCTTCCCTGATAGTTGCAGATCCTCTCGGCGGGAAACGTCTTCTCGACTTGGGTGTCCACATTGGTGCTCAGGATGAAGTAGTCCTTATGGCCGATGAGGGACCGTAGGTCGAGATAGGGCTGCGAGGTCGGCTCGCGCAGCATGAAGTCGATGTATCGCGCATAGTAGGCCCATCGCTGCTCGAGGCTGGGGTAGAGGTGGTAGAAGCCGTCGAAAAGGCTCTTGACTACTTTCGATTGATGCTCAGTGCCCATTGTATTCGCTACGATTAAACTCGGCACAGGGGATACTGGTTTTCCGTGCGAAAACGCTCATGCCGCTAAATTGAGCGACCGCCTGTACTGCAGCGGGATCATCCGCCCGAGCGATCCCTTAATCCGTCGCCCGTTGCGCCAATCGGCAGAAGCCATGCGTGGACGCTAATCGCTCGAGCGAATCGTCGTCGGTTTCCGTTTAACGATTTCTTTTTCCGCTATTATCTGACCCTCGGACTTCCTCGTGATAGAAGTAGTCCACGATCACCGGATGCCCCTGCGGGACTCTGCCATAAGGCATTTCGTTGTCCACAAAGGGGCAATCGTACTTCTTGGCCATTTCCTCGGCTTTTACTTCAAGCGCTTCAAAATAGCTACGGTTGCGCTTGTTATAGATCTCATCGTAAAGCGGTACGAGATTGGGATGTTTCTCGGCGATATAATCCAGGATCGCTTTTTTGAAACCACCCCGAAGATTGAGATTTTCGAGCCAAAACAAATCGCACCGATCCTTTACTCGCTCAAAAATCATCTCAAAATCCGTGATGCCGGGAAATACCGGGGACACGAAGCAGACCGTACGGATACCTTCGTCATACACCTGCTTCATAGCAGCGATACGACGCTCGATGCTCGACGCGGAGTCCATATCGTTCTTGAAGTTCTCATCCAGCGTGTTGATCGACCATGAAACGGTCACTCGTCCAAGCCTCTTCAGCAGATCGATATCCCGTACCACAAGATCCGACTTTGTGCAGATCAGAATATCTGCATCGCTGCCAATCAGCTGCTCCAGGAGTTTCCTGGTATTCCCGAATCGCTCCTCCTGTGGATTGTAGCCATCCGTCACAGAACCGATAACCACCCGCTGTCCAGCGTATTTCTTCGGATTCTTGATTTCCGGCCAATGCTTCACATCAAGAAAGGTGCCCCATTCCTCCTTGTGTCCGGTAAAGCGCTTCATAAAGGAGGCATAGCAATACTTGCAGGCATGCGTGCAGCCTACATAGGGATTGACCGAGTAGCCGCCTACCGGCAGGCTGGACTTGGTCATGATGTTCTTTGCTTCCACCTCATTGATGAGGATTCCATCGATCACTTCCGCCATGTTCTCTGCACCTCCAGCACTCTTTCGAATTCTTCCGGCAATTCCTGAATCATGTTTTCGTCCCCTATGACAGAGACGAGGTCTTCCTTCATAAACATTGGAATGCCAAGCGCGTGCGCCTGGTCCGTCAAAGACCATGCCCACTCCGGTTCCGTATGAACCTTCCTGCTCTGCGCCCCGGTCATGGTACCGACGACGATCCAGTTGATTCCGGAAAGGTCGACCGTACCGGGATCGTCGAATAGCGGCTCAAAAGTAACGAAGAAGTGATTTGCTTTGACGTTTTTCCGAAGGGCGTCGATACGCCACAGCTCCGCTTTCCTCGTCACCGTAACGCCGAACCATGCGTTTTCCAGGTCGGTATCTAAATCCAGCAAATCGGGTCTCTTGGTCAGGAACAGGAACTGATGCTGTGGATTCTCATGGATCTTTGCAAGTACCTCGTCTCGCCATTCCAGCTTCCACCCGGAGAGATCGCTCATGCCGGTAAGGAGAAAGTTCTGCGGGCGTTTCTTTTCCATCATCTTGAGCTTGCTCGGGAAGAACGCAGGATCAGCGAAGTCGTCAATCATATGCCAACGTTTCACATTGTTACGGGCATAGCAATATGGACACCCCACCGTGCAGCCGATGACGATATTCATATTCTGAATCTGATTTTTGATGCAGATGCTCATAACGCCTGCCTACCTGCCTCTCCCGTAAACACGCAATCAGCCTCCCCTACCTTGCGGGCAAAAGCCTCGATATCTTGCTTGCAAGCAGCAGGCTCGCAATCGCTCAAATCGTATGACGTGCCGCCGTTTCGATAGACGGCCCGATGGGAAAACGATCGGCTGACAAGCCCGATGCCGAGCTTCTCGCACAGGGTCATCCGTGCTCCCTTTCAACTATAATAAACAGGTGTCTATAAACAGTATCCTTGTTGATTTTCGTAGGGGCAATGAACAAACGCGTGCACCTGTCGATAAACGAACAGCTACTGGACATTGTCAAACGACTCAGATTGGGGAGGCGATGGGAGAAACCAAGATCGACCGCCGGCGGCGCTACACCCTCTCGGTCATACAGGAGTCGTTCTTCGCGCTGCTGACCGAGGTCGGCTTCGCGAAGATGACGGTGGCGGACATCTGACGCCGCGCCGAGATCAACCGGGGAACGTTCTATCTGCATTACGAGGATAAGTACGCGCTGCTCGATGCGCTTATCGACGAGGCCCCGAGTTCGCCCATGCCCAGGAGCTGCTCAACGCCTATTCCGAAGGGGGCTTACTGGCGGTATCCGCTCTTCGCGATTCCGATAACCCATCGTGACCTGCGATTCAGGAATACCAGCCTCCGAGCCCTCTCGTTCGGAGGCTGCGGCTAAAACCTCATTGCGCGTCTACCGCTCCGCGTTACTCGCCACCTGCCCGTGCCACCGAGAGCAGGGCGCCCAAATCGGCCTGGATGGCCCCTGCCTTGCTTCCAAGCTGCAGCGGAGCCGAGCCGCCCGAGATGTTTACGCTCAGCAGGTGCGCATCCGGCAGCTTTGCGGTCATGCTCCAGAACGGGAGCGTGATGATGCCCGGGGTCATCTCGCCCACGCCGAGCTCCAGCAACAGCACGCGGCGATCGCTGCGCTCGCGCACGAAGCGCTCGTATCGTCCGAGGCTCTCGCGCCATGCCGCACCCTGCAGAAACGTGTCGTCGCGCACCCACGGCACAAGCTGCCAGCCGCAGTGCGGGCATCGGGGGACATCCTCGCTGCGGATCTCGAACCCCGCCATGCCCGCGAGCATGCGCTCGACGTAGGGGCTCGCATCGAAGAGCCCGTCGCGGCATGGCTGCTTGCATTGAAGGTGCGCGAAGCTTCCCTGATAGTTGCAGATCCTCTCGGCGGGAAACGTCTTCTCGACTTGGGTGTCCACATTGGTGCTCAGGATGAAGTAGTCCTTATGGCCGATGAGGGACCGTAGGTCGAGATAGGGCTGCGAGGTCGGCTCGCGCAGCATGAAGTCGATGTATCGCGCATAGTAGGCCCATCGCTGCTCGAGGCTGGGGTAGAGGTGGTAGAAGCCGTCGAAAAGGCTCTTGAAGCCAAAGGCTTGCTGCCAGTCCGTCATTCCGGCGCGCGCCATGCCTGCGCGGTTGTAATGGTTGAACCCGGCGGCGCTTGACATGCCCGAGCCGATGCCGACGATGATGGCGTCGGCATCGTCGATAAGGCTTCGAAGCCTATACGCTTCCCTCTCTAGAGACGGCATTGGGCAATCTCCTCGAAAGCCGGGGCCATATCGCCGTCAACGAGAATCGTCTCGCACGATGCATCGGGCGCCATAGCCTGGCTGTAGTTGAACACGATGTAGGTGGCGTGCTCGCAGACGTTCGCGATCTGGGCGAGCATGTGCTTTATGATGCCGTTGCGCAGTCCCACGCCAAGTTCGAGGATGGCGACCCTGCCGTTGCGATGGGCTTGCACAAGGCGCTCGAGCTCCTCGAGCTGGGCCGTGGCGAGGGCGTCTGGATGGGCGAGACGCCGCTCGTCGATCGACGTGCGTATGCCCCCCCTCCGTCTCGAGCACGCGGTTCTCGTCGAACCCGGCGCGCGCGAAGTGCCCGTCGATGTTGCATGTGACCACGAAGGTGTCGGCGTGCTCCGTAAGACGCCGCAGCCCGTTCATGAGCGAGCCGGGCTCATATTCGAGATACTCCTTTTGATGGAACCGCTCGGCCCATCGGCGTCGCACGCTGGCATCCGGGGAAGCGAGCCCCTGCAGTATGCAGCCGATGCCGTCTGCCTGGGCGAGGTCCCCGTACGCCTCTTGGAAATGAGCATCGGCGCAGAAAAGGTTGAGCCCCTCCGCCATGTCGAGTCCGTTGCTAGCGCCGATGATGACAAGATCCGCTTCGGCTAGCGCCCTGCCTATGCGAACTGCTTTCGCCGTCTCCATGCGCTACCTCCCCAGCGTCTTGCGCACGTCGGCAAGCATGTCGGCGATGTCGGCGCGAACGGCGAGCCCCCGATCCTCGATCGCGCGGGGGAGAAACTGCGTCTTGTTGTTTACGGCGATGTAGCTGGCCTGCGGTAACTGCGCCGTGAGGGCCCAGAACGGCTCCTGGATAAACGCGGGCGTCATGCGGCCCACACCCAGCTCGAGGAAGAGGATCCTCTGCCGTGCGTGCGCGTCGAGCCATTCGGACACCTTGCGGTACTGCTCCTCGTAGAGTTCGCCCTGCAGGAAGTTGCCGTAGCCGCGAACCCAGGGGAACGCCTCTGCCCCGCAGTGCGGGCAGCGCGGCACGAGCTCTGTCGGAACCTCAAGGCCGTCTCCCATGGCCTCTACCATGTTGGAGACCGGCTCGACCGCATCCCACACCGCGTCGGTGCAACAGCGGGAGCACTGAAAGAAGCGGTGGTCGCCTTGGATCTCTGCCACTTTCTCCCAGGGATAGAGCTTCACAAACTGCGTGTCCTGGTTGGTGGTGAGCACGAAGAAATCCTTCTCGGCGAGAATGGCGTCGAGGTCCCTGTAGGGCTTGCGCAGCGGGGCGTTGAGCGTGGTGTCGAGGAAGGTGGCGAGGTATCCCCAGCGCGCCTCGGCGGTGGGCCAGCGGTAGAACGACCCCTCGAAAGCGCCCTTGAAACCGTAGCGCTCGGCGAATTTGCCGAAATGCTTGCGATAGGTCGCGTTGTCCTCGTAGTAGAAGTCGCCGCCGCCCGCCGCGGAGAGCCCGGAGGCCCCGCCCACCAGCACGCAATCGGCTTCTTCGATCATACGGGCGAAGTCCTCGATTTGCTGGTCGTAGGGCTCGGGCTCGCGGTCACTCAGCTCATAGGGCGTGCTGCCGCTGCGGTAGGCGGCATGAAGGGAAAACGATCGGTTGGTGAGCTCGATAACGAGCTGCTCGTACAGGGTCACTGGATACCTTCTTTCAGCTATTATAAACAGGTGTCTATAAAAAGTATCCATGTCGATTTGCTTAAGAGCAATGAACAGCTTCGGCCTGCTGTCGATAAACGAGCGTTTGCCGGGCATTGTCGAGCGTTGCAATTGGAGGGGTAATGGAAGCGGGGAAGATCGATCGTCGCCGACGCTATACACTCTCGGTCATACGGGAGGCGTTCTTCGCGCTGCTGGCCGAGGTCGGCTTCGCGAAGATGACGGTAGCGGATATTTGCCGCCGCGCCGATATCAACCGTGGCACGTTCTATCTGCACTACGAGGACAAGTTCGCCCTGCTCGACGCGCTTATCGACGAGGCCTTGGCGGCGGTGCCGCCGCTCGAGGGAACGGAGGCGGGTGCCCTCTGCCAGCGTCCGCCGGCAAACGATGACTATTATCTGCTCTACTCGGATGACGACGCGTACGCCCGGGTGGCACAGCGCGTCGTCGAGCGCGGCGCCGAGCAGATGGTTCCCTCGATCATGGAGGAGACTGGGCTTTCGCGCGAGGACGCCTATCTGCTCTTCGTCCACAACGTCCAGGGAAATCTCGCGGTCAACCGCCTGCTCGGTTGGAGGCGAGGGCCCGAGTTTGCTCACGCTCAGGAGCTGCTCAGCGCCTATTCCGAAGGGGGCATGCGGGCGGTATCGGCTCGTCACGATCCTCGTAGCTCGTCTTGACCGCATGTCATTTCAGGTAGGTGGCGTTGCTATGGGCCCTCTTTGATTTTCGACGTTGTATAAGGCAATCGCAATCGTCTTGAGCTTCTTTAGGGAACTTGAACAAGAGATATGGCCTGCTGGCGATTGATTAACACCATTCGTTTTGGTTACAAGAAAGCATGCTGCGCGCCTGCAGCATGAGGGAGAGGGAATCCTATGAATATCGTTGTATTGAGCGGCAGCCCGCGCAAGGGCGCCAATACCGACACCATGGTCGAGGCGTTTGCCGAGACCGCGCGTGAGGGCGGTAATACGGTTGAGGTCGTTCGCGTTGCCAGCAAGAAGATCGCCGGCTGCTTGGGATGCCAGTACTGCTTCGCCCATGGGGGCGTCTGCGTGCAGAAGGATGACATGGCCAACGTGATCGAGTCGCTGAAAGATGCAGATATGGTCGTCTTTGCTTCGCCTATCTACTGGTTCGATATCGCCGCGCAGGAAAAGGCCGCCATCGACCGTCTGTACGCTTTCGGTGCCACGGGATTCCCGTTCACCAAGACGGCCCTTCTGCTCGATAGCCACAGCCAGGGCGTCTATGACGCGGCGATCGCCATGTACAAATCAACCTGCGCTTACTGCAAGTGGGCAGACCAGGGCATTGTCACCATCAGCGGTATGACCGAGCGCGACAGCATGGCCTCTTCGTCCAAGCTGGAAGAGGTGCGAGAGCTCGCTCGCAAGCTCGCCTAAGGACAAGAAGAACGCATGGCAATCAGCGTTGGTGGAAATGCTTGCTATCCTTACCAAGAGATAGGGGCGCATTCCCTCAAGCGCCGTATAGAACAATTTTTAAACGCAGAAAAATAACTGAAAACAAATTAATCCGCGTTAAAATATTGTCAAACAGAAGTTCACGAGGGAAGGTTGCGTATGCGTCGCAAGGCAGACGAGCTACTTAGGGAATGGCGAGACAGAGCTGATAGAAAACCTTTGCTGGTCAAAGGCGTGCGCCAGTGTGGCAAGACCTATTTGCTCAGAACGTACGCCCAGGATCTTTTCGAATCGGTTGTCTACGTTAATCTTGAGAACGACCGGTCGGCGCGAGCGGATTTTTCGGGCGGTCTTGACCCTCATTCGATTGTGCGCGCGATCGAGGCTCGTACGGGACAGCGTATCGTGCCTGGCAAAACCTTACTGTTCATTGACGAGATCCAGGCATGCGAGGAAGCGCTCACTTCCCTTAAATACTTTTGCGAAGATGCTCCCGAGTATTACGTTGCGGCTGCTGGGTCGCTTCTTGGGGTTGCCATTAACCATCAGTCGTATTCGTTCCCCGTCGGAAAGATCGACTTGATCGAGATGACTCCACTCGATTTCGAGGAGTTTCTCTGGGCAATGGGGCACGATCAGCTGGTCGACGAGATACGCTCGTCATTCGAGTTAATGGGTCCTCTTGCGCCAAGCCTTCATGAAAAGGCGCTTAGGCTCTATCGACAGTATCTTGTTGTTGGCGGAATGCCCGAGGCGGTCCAAACGTATATCGATGATCAGTCAATCATTGATGTGGCCGAAAAGCATCGGATTATTCTCGACGGATACTCCGCCGACACCAATAAATATGCTGATGAACGCTTGAGCGCAAAGACGCGTGCGTGCTTCGATTCCATTCCACGGCAGCTTGCCAAAGAGAATCGCAAATTTCAGTACAAGGTAGTGCGAGCGGGGGGCAATGCGTCTCTCTTTGGAGATGCTCTCGACTGGCTTGTATTGTCGGGTACGGTGGCGCGCTGCAGCCTAGTCGGGCAGATCGAAAGCCCTTTAGAGGCCTTCGTTAACCCTTCTGCTTTTAAAATCTATCAGGCGGATACAGGGCTGCTCGTCTCCAAGGCCGGTGCTCAACGCGCCGATATTCTTGCCGGCATCGGCGGCACATTCATGGGTGCACTTACCGAAAACTACGTTGCCCAACAGCTTTCAGCCATGGGCTATCCGCTGCATTATTGGGCGCGAGATAATCGTGCGGAAATCGACTTTGTAGTAGAGAAGCAGGGATGCTTGTCTGCGATTGAAGTCAAGGCGGGAGAGAACACAAGATCTCGAAGCCTGTCCTCACTTAAAAAGACCCATCCGGGCGTACGCCCTATCAGGCTATCGACTAAGCCCTTTGGAATGAATGATGGGCTTATGTCTGTTCCACTTTATGCGGCATTTTGTCTATAGGGATGATGCTGGTGTAATGCATGGGGCTCGGGGCGCAGCGTTACTGCGCCCCGAGCCCCGCTGCTTTGTAAAACCATGACGGTTTAGTCACCGTTGTTTTAGTCAAACAAACTCGGCATGTCGTTTTCCTTCATGAGGGCACCGGCAGAGGGCAGACTCTGCGCAGTGAACTTTTCGGCCGAGACGCCGGCGCCAAGGATTTCCTCGGTCGTGCCGACGGTGGTGACCGAGCGGCCCTTCTTGGCCGTAAAGGCCTGGACGCCCTGCGTGTTGGTGGTCGTCTTGGTCTTGAGCAGCGACGTGTTGAAGTTCATCAGACGGTAGTCGCTCGAGACCAGCGCGAGGTCACGGTCCTCCTTGAGCACCTGCGCATACAGCAGTTTACTGCCGCCGTAGATGGCGTTCTTAAGGCGCTTGCGGTTGGTCTTGGTGACGTATCCAGAAAGCGCGACGCGGACCACGCGGCCGTTCTCAAAGACGAACAGCACGTCGGCCTTATAGTCCTCGGGGTCGATGATCCAAATCACGCTCTCGTCGGGTTCCATTTCAAGATCGGTCGGCAGGTACGAGCCCAGCTGGGCCGACTTGGTGTCCTCAAACGCCGCAACCTTGCACTTGTATACCTGGCTCTTGTTGGTAAACACGAGCAGTTCGTGCGTGTTGGCGGACGGGAACTCGATAAAGGGCTTGTCGCCGTCCTTGTACTTGAGCGTGGTCGCCTTCTTGAGCACGCGGTCCGTCATCTTCTTAAGGTAGCCATCGCGCGAGAGCATGATGGTGACCGGGTACTCCTCGACCTCGGGCTCCAGGCTTACCTCGATAACCTCATGGGGCTCGATCCTGCCCGTGCGGCGCGGCATCACGTACTTCTTGTTGACTGCGGCCAGCTCGTCGCTGATGACCTTCTTGATGTTCTCCTCGCTGGAGAGGATCTCCTCAAGCTCGGCAATCTCGCCCTCAAGCTTAGCGATGTCCTTGGTGCGGTTGAGGATGTACTCCTCGTTGATGTTGCGGAGCTTGAGCTCGGCAACAAATTCGGCCTGGGTCTCGTCGATGTCGAAGCCGCGCATAAGGTTGGGCACGACCTCGGCCTCGAGCTTGGTGCCACGGATGATGGCGATCGCCTTGTCGATGTCGAGCAAGATCGCCTCGAGGCCGTGCAGCAGGTGCAGGCGCTCGGACTTTTTGCCCAGGTCAAAGTTAATGCGGCGACGCGTGGACTCAATACGCCACTTGACCCACTCGTGCAGGATCTGGCGCACGCCCATGACACGGGGATAGCCGTCGACGAGCACGTTGAAGTTGCACGAGAACGAATCCTGCAGCGTGGTCGAGCGATAGAGCTTGGCCATAAGCTTGTCGGGGTCGACGCCGCGCTTAAGGTCGATGGCGATGCGCAAACCCGAGAGGTCGGTTTCGTCGCGGATGTCGGCAATCTCCTTGACCTTGCCCTCTTTGGAAAGCTTGACGATGCGCTCGATGATGACATCGGTCTTGGTGGTGTAGGGGATCTCGTAGACCTCGATGATGCGCTCTTCGGGAATCCAGCGCCAGCGGGAGCGGATCTGGAAGCTGCCAAGGCCGGTCTCGACGATCTTCTCCATCTCCTCGCGGCGGTAGATAATTTCGCCGCCGGTCGAGAAGTCAGGCATGGGCATGTACTCGAGCAGGTCGCAGTCGGGATCCTGCAGGTAGTGCATCGTGGCGGTGCAGACCTCGTTGAGGTTGAAGCCGCAGATGTCGGACGCCATGGCGACGCCGATGCCCTTATTGGCCGAGACAAGGATGTTGGGGAACGTGGTGGGCAGCAAGCGCGGCTCCTTCATAGCGCCGTCGTAGCTGTCGACGAAGTCGACCGGGTCCTTGTCGATATCTTTGAAGATCTCGGCGCTGATGGGGGAGAGCTTGGCCTCGGTATAACGCGAGGCGGCGTAGCTCAGATCGCCCGAATAATACTTGCCAAAGTTGCCCTTCGACTCAACGAACGGCGCGAGCAACGCCTCGTTGCCGGTTGCCAGACGCACCATCGTCTCGTAGATCGCGGCATCGCCGTGCGGGTTGAGCTTCATGGTCTGGCCCACAATGTTGGCGCTCTTCTGGCGCTCGCCCTTGAGCAGACCCATCTTGTACATGGTGTAGAGCAGCTTGCGGTGCGAGGGCTTAAAGCCGTCGATCTCGGGGAACGCACGCGAGACGTTGACGCTCATGGCGTAGGGCATGTAGTTGACCTCGAGCGTCTGCGTGATCGGCTGGTCGGTGACCTCGGAGTGCAGGCCGATGACGTTCTCGGCGTTGACCTGCTTTTTCTTTGGCTGGTTCTTCGTCTTCTTCTTTGCCACGATTTCCTCTTGAACTTCTTATGGGCCGTCGTTATCGATTTGCTGCTACTGCAGGTCCAGCTGGTCCAGGTATTCCTTGCCGTGCTCGGAGATATGGCGCTTGCGGCCTGCCTCGTCGTTGCCAAGCAAAAGGTTGAACATGGTTTCCATCTTGGTGACGTCCTCGGGCTCCACCTTGATCAGGCGGCGCGTCTCGGGGTTCATGGTGGTGAGCCACATCATGTCCGGATCGTTCTCACCAAGACCCTTGGAGCGGTTGATGGAACACTTCTGGTCGCCGATCTCTTTGAGGATGCCGTTCTTCTCGAGCTCGGTGTAGGCAAAGTAGGTCTTCTCTTTGCAGTTGATCTCGTAGAGCGGCGACTCGGCGATATACACGTAACCCTCGTCGATAAGTGTGGGCACCAGGCGGTAGAGCATGGTGAGCACGAGCGTGCGGATGTGATAACCGTCGACGTCGGCGTCCGTACAGATGATGACCTTGTTCCAGTTGAGGTTGTCCAGGTCAAAGGCGCCCAGGTTCTTGATGCGCTTGTCCTTGATCTCCACACCGCAGCCCAGCACGCGCATAAGGTCCATGATGATGTCGGACTTAAAGATGCGCGGATAGTCCTCCTTCAGGCAGTTGAGAATCTTGCCGCGGACGGGCATAACGCCCTGGAACTCGGCATCGCGCGAGGTGCGAATGGCGCCCGCTGCCGAGTCGCCCTCTACGATGTAGATCTCGCGACGGCTCTTGTCCTTGGAGCGGCAGTCGATGAATTTCTGCACGCGGTTGGCCATGTCGGTCTTCTGCTGCAGGTTGGTCTTGATGCTCTGACGCGTCTTCTCGGCATTCTCACGCGAGCGCTTGTTGATGAGCACCTGCTCCATGATCTTGTTGGCGGCATCTTTGTTCTCAATCAAGTAGGTCGAGAGGCGCTCCTTAAAGAATGCCGTCATGGCCTGCTGGATAAAGCGGTTATTGATGGCCTTCTTGGTCTGGTTTTCGTAAGACGTCTGGGTGGAGAAGCAGTTGGTCACCAGCACCAGGCAGTCCTGGACGTCCTGCCACTTAATGCCGCTCTCGTTTTTGTTGTACTTGCCTTGTTGCTTAATGTAAGCATCGATGGCGCTAGTGAGGGCGCTGCGGGCAGCCTTCTCGGGCGAGCCGCCGTTCTCGAGCCAGGAGGAGTTGTGGTAGTACTCCTGCATCGTGAAGGTGCGCGAGAAGCACATGCACGCGGTGATCTTTACATTGTAGTCGGGCAGGTCCTCACGATCGCGACCACGGCGGTCGGCCTCGATAAAGAAAGGCTCGGTAAGGTAGTCGGCACCGACCTTCTCGAGCACGTAGTCCTCGATACCCTTGGGGTAGCAAAAATCCTCTTCGGAAAACTCGCCGTCGTCGCCCTCGATGCGCAGGCGGAAGGTCACGTTGGCGTTGACCACGGCCTGGCGGCGCATGGTCTCGCGATACCAGTCGTGGGGAATGCTGATCGAGGTAAAGACCTCAAGATCGGGGCGCCACTTGATGGTGGTACCGGTGCGGTCCTCGTCGCTGGGCTCGATCTCGAGCGCCTTCTTTTTGGCGCCGACGACCTTGCCTTTCTTAAAGTGCAGAGAGTACTTGTTACCGTCGCGCCAAACGGTGACGTCCATGTACTCGGAAGCGTACTGGGTCGCGCACGAGCCCAGGCCGTTGGTGCCGAGCGAGAAGTCGTAGTCGCCGCCCTGGTTGTTGTTGTATTTGCCACCTGCGTAGAGCTCGCAAAAGACGAGCTCCCAGTTAAAGCGCTTCTCGGAGGGGTTCCAGTCGAGCGGGCAGCCGCGGCCGTTGTCCTCTACCTGAATGGAACCATCGCGAAAGGCGGTAAGGGTGATGAGCTTGCCGTAGCCCTGGCGCGCCTCGTCAACGGCGTTGGACAGGATCTCGAAGGCGGCATGCGCGCAGCCGTCGAGTCCGTCCGAGCCAAAGATAACGGCGGGGCGCAGGCGTACGCGCTCCTCGTCCTTGAGCTGACGAATACTGTCGTTACCATAGTTTGCGGTGTTTTTTGCCATGCTCGCTCTCTCGATGCTCCTTTGCTGCGTTGTAGTCATATAGATAGTCAAGGTAGCATAGCCCAGGCCTCGGACGATTCCAACTAACACGAATTCCATCGAACGCGCGTTCGGATTAACGGGTAAAACGTGTCGTGCGGATTGTTGTTCCGAATCGAACATTGGGACAAGCGTCTCGTTTTATGGGCCACGGGCGTGCGTGTGCGAGTCCCTTTGGCCCATAAGGAACGCTGGCGGGTCGTTATTTGGGCCGTGGGTCACTTCGCCGGCGTCGTGTTTCGTCATACGCTCATAGTGGAAGCCGATGCCACGGGGTCGACTTGGGACTCGGGCAACGGATGAGCTGCAAGCCGAAAGGAGCGGTGAGGATGATGAAGCCCATGACGAAGAAGCTGCTGTTAGGAATTCCCACCGTGACGCTTTCGGCCGTGCTGGCATGTACGGCGGCCGGCTGCGGCGGTAATGCGCCGAGTGGCTCGGGCGGGAGCGCACCTGTGCAGGAGAAGGCCGAGAAGCCCAAGGCCTATGAGTCGCAGACGGTCGAGGTGGCAGGCATTACCTATGAGTCGGTGGCTCACGGTACGTTCTATCGCGGTGATGCCAAGAAGCAGGACGGCTTTTACCTGCACATCAAGATTACCAACAACAACACAAAGAACAGGACGTTCAGTTCCTTTAACGTGCATGCTGCCCAGGGCGATCTTGAGACAGGCGACCCGTTGTTTACTTCCGGCAAGGCGGCCGTGCTCGACTACGTTGCAAGCGAGGCTCCCGATGAGCTTCACGAGGGCATCGATCTTTCCAAGAGGCCAGATATCGGCCCGGGCGAGACCGTTGAGTACGTGTATTTCTGGGCCCCCAAGACGGCGTACTACGGGCCCATCACTGTCGAGTTCGTAGACGCTTACGCCCCCGCCAAGAATCATGAGGCCATGCACTTTGACACCACGGGATGCGAGACCAAGGAGTTCAAGGCGGCCGGCGGCGTGGCCGATTCTGGTGACGCGGCCAATATGACCGGCATCGCTTGCGCATCGTACAGTATCGAGGCCGCCGATGGGTACACGCTGGATTCGTCCAACGAAGAGCACGAAAAGGCAAACTTCTTCCACGACGAGACTGGAGGACGCCTGAACATCAGCATCTTCCCGCGCTCGCCGGAGGAGGAAGTTGCAAGCCTGGAGCAGATCTATGAAGGCAAGGAAACGACAACCGACCAGGTCGAGTACAACGGCATAACGTGGCTGCGCTTTACCGGTCCCGACAACGGCCATACGCTATTTGCGACGGCTCCCGCGACGGGCGAGACCGTCCGCGTGTCGATTGGCTGGAAGATCGACTGGGATGCCGCCGTGCCCATGATGGAGGCGCTGAAGCTCAAGTAACGCCGCGATTCTTACGTCAGGCGACTCAGGGCTGGCTCCGAGTTATCGGGGCCAGCCCCTTTTGGTGTTCGATGAGCCGAGTCGGCGTCTCACACAAAAGTAACTAGGAGCTAGCGAGGCCTATCCGAATTGACCTCATTGGCGGTGTCTTTTTCGAGCGCCGTGCGGCGGACGCTGTAGGCGACAAGGCCGGCACCAGCTGCGGCGAGTGCTGCTGCGGCTGCGGTTAGGGGGACGTTGCTGTCGCCCGTGCCGGCGAGCGCGCCCGCTTTTCTGGAGCGCTTGTTATTGCCGTGATCCTTGCCGCTGCCAGAGCCACTGCCGCCACCGGAGCTGCTTCCGTCGGAACCACCTCCACTCGAGCCACCATCGCCGTCTACCGTCATTGGGGCGTCGTGAAGTCCTGTCGTATCCGCGCTGTCGCATACGCCGACCTGAACTTCTGAGCGTTCGCATGCCGCGTCGGGCACATGAAGCTCGTGCAGAACGGCACTCAGCGCCGAGTTTGCGCCCGGTCGGATCTCCTCGAGCGTTACGGGATCGAGCGCCACCAGATTACGCGCCTTCGCATACAGCGTGACGCGTTTGCCCACTTCGTCGCTCCAGCTCTCGGGGATGGCGAAGCTCATGCGGAACTGTGCCGTGCAACCCGGTGCCAGCACGGCGTTGCCGTTGTCGGCTACCAGCGGGTGCGTTGCAAAACGTGCGCCCAGCGTCTCGAGCGCGTACTTTACGTGTGCCATGTCGTTGGCCGAAGCGTCTTCGGCAAGCTCTGGATCGTAGATCGAAGCCATGCGTGCGTTCGCTCCGAATCCGATGGATGCGCTGGAGAACGGCTGGCTGGAGCCCTCTCGGTACAGATCGATTGTGCCGGCAGTCAGCAAAGTGTTGCCGTCGTTTCGCACCGTGACCATGAAGGATTCGCCTGCTGCTCCGGGCACCACCGCGCCCGAGGTAGCGACCGCGCCCGTCGGAGTGGCACACGCCACCAGAGGCACTTCGATGCCGTGCAGGTCTGCCTCGCTCTTCTCCGCGCTCACAATGTGCGTGGCGAGCGCGGAGAGCATGCCTCCCGACGTCAAAAATGTCGTTATCTGATCGACGGGATGGTCCAGCTCGCACATCACGAACGGCTCCGTGAACAGATCGCCTGCCAAGGTGCTGGCGAAGATGCGGAAGTGCTTGCCCATTACTGCTACCGGGTTGCCTTCTTCGTCGTAGGTTTGCCCCACCTTGCCATCGGTGTTCTCTACATAGAGCGCGCACCTGCCGTTGTTGCTTACGCTAAACGATGCCGGGCCACAGCCTGCGGCACCCACGGGCTGCGTTGCAAATGCCGATGCGCCTCGCGTCCAAGTAATATGCTGCAGCTGCTCGTTGACGGTGGCCAAAAAGCCCGAATGTTGTGGCCACGGCACCGCATGGGGCACCGTGGCGTCTGGTGGCATAACGCCCCAGCCCGCAATGGACTGGCCGATCACGGCGTACGATGCGCAGCCGCAACCGTCTGCGGTCTCGTACGCAACGGGCACCACCATTTTGCCGTTGATATTCTCGGGCTCGCTCAGCTCGATACTCGACGGTGCTTGCGGAAAGCGAAGAACTTGGCGGAACGTCAGGCTGTCGCCCAAATTATCCGACCACAGGGTAAAGCATTCCAGCGCAACCTCGGCCTCGCTGCCGAGCGCCTTCTCTGCGGTGGTTCCGCGGCGGTGGAGGTAGGCACCCGACAGGCGTCCGTCGACCAGCGTCTTGCCTACCGTGATGCGCGGGCACTGCAGGCAATGGTAGCCATCCTCTTGCAGGCGGCCGCGCGAGATGCTGCGCCATGACGTATGCGACACCACGCGGATCTCGTCATTACTTATGCGCAGGCGCACAACGGACAGTATGCCGGCTGTGCTTGCCGTATCGAAAAGGGTGTTGTCGCCGGCGGGGCGCTCGCCCGAGACCAGCAGCACGTAGGCGTCCTGGTTTCCTCTTCCGTCCGTATATTCCACCACGTCGAAGTCGTAATCGAATATGCCGTCGCGCTCCACGTCGCCCTCGCCAAACCCAAGGGGAAAGTCCACGGGCGTGGGAGCGGACCACGTGCCGTTTGCCTTTGTGTGCACCACCAGGCGCGAGCGGCCATTGTCGCCGTAGCGCACCGAGGCGATACGGAACAGGCATTCTACGCCGGCAATCATCGTTAGCTTCATGTGGGCTTCGCTGAGCACGCCGGAAAACAGCACGTTGTCGCTCGAGGGTTTTATGCCGCCACGCTCGTCCTCCGACACGCCGGCAGAATTGGCGTTCGGGTCCGCAACGGCGTTCGTTGACTGACCGATGTAAGTGTACTCATACATCGGCGCGGCATTTTCGTCGTTCTCCATCAGCGCGTGGACGAAATGTTCGACCTGTCCCGTGTCGTCGCTCTCCGCGTTCGTCTCGAGCTCAATGCGCGTGACCGCTTGATCCCAATCGCGCACGACAGGCGCGGCGTTTACGGCAGTGGCCTTAACCTCGGCGCGTGCGAGCAGCTCGGCGTTGGTGACGATGGTGGCCGATGCGATAAACTGCGGCACACCACCTGCTTCGGCGTTGCCGGCCGAGCCGAAGCAGGCATCCAACGTATAAGGCGTATTTCCACCCAATGCCAGCTCAGAGCGCTGGAGTACATACTGGTCGCCATTGTTCACCGACATATTCCACGAATCGATGAGTGTGGGCCACGACCCCGACCAAGCCTTGGTGGTCCACTTGAACATTACGAACTGGAGTATCACATCGACATCGACGTCTGCACCCACGCGCAGCCGCGGAAGCTGGTGTCCATCTGCCTTCTCGTACCCAATGAACAGCGTGAGGGATGCGGCACCGCGCACGGCAGACGAAGCGACGCCTGCAACGCCGGCTCCAAAGGTGACGGCAAGTCCGATCTGGATGGTGAACGAGCCCGACGTGTTGGAATAGTCGAGCGAAATGTTCTTGAAAAACGCCGCGCCGCTGCCGTGCGTGTGGGCACCCACAGCGAGCGCCAGCTTCGCCAGCACCCAAGGGTTGACGTTTAGGAAAAATGGCACCGGTCCTAGGGTAAACTGCTCGGTCCAATTGAGGTCAGTTCTTACCTGGAAGAGGGCCTTAATATTGCCGTATGCGGGGTCGTTGTTGTTACCCCAGGTTTTGCCCACCCAATTGTAGGCGAGCGAGCCGTACAGCTGTGTGGCGATATCCATCGTGAACAGCGGCGTGCAATGGTGGCGAAGGAGCTTGGTGTTTCTTGGATCGGTGCCCGAACCGGCACTCATACTTTTGTACTGATTCCACTTCCCCTCCATTTCGTCGAGGTAGCGGTTTGCCTGCTTGGCGCCCGACTCGCGCGGTGACTTCTTCCAGTACTCCGGATCCGGATTGCCCGAATCGTTCATATAGCTGGCTGGTTTGCATCCTCCGCCAAACAGCACGTATCCAGCAAACGAGAAATCGAAGAGGATCGGAAATGTGGGTATCCAGCACGTGAACTTATTGCCGCCGATGCCGGGAAACGCCGCGGGGAAATCAAACGGAGTGACCTCTTGGTCCATGGTAGTGGGGACGATAGTGGTCGAGCCCGATTCCGCCTTTGCGGCCGGCGCGGTGACAACGGCCATGGGGGAGGAGAGCGTGTAGGTTTTGTCCTGGTAGTCGAGGACAAAGCGCAGCTTGCATCCTTCTTCCAGAAGGCTCGACGCTGCATCGAGGAACTTGTCTTCGAGTGTGAACGTCGCCAGATTATCCGCGCCCGATGCGCTGGCCTTGATCTGACCAATCTGCGTGACGGTTTCGGTTGAGCTGCCCGCAGCGGGCATCACTTTATTGATATGCAATGTTGCCTGCCCGCCCTGCGGCAGATGAGCCTGCACGGTAAATGCGTGCGTATCGGGCTGCTCGTTTGCCGTGTCGTCCTTCGGCAATGCCATGAACGTGGCTTCAGCGTACTGGATGTCCCATTCGTCGAATGTGAGCTGGCGGAAGTACGGCTCGCCGTCGGAAAGCGGACGCGTGGGCGCGGTTATGGCGGTGCCGCCCTGGATACGCGCAAGGGGAATCTCGACATCGCGGTAGCCCGCCATGCTAATGGAGATGCCGCCGTTAAAGTCGTACGCGTCAAGGAGCTTTGCCTCGTCTACGTAGCCTTCCGAAAGCGAGGCAATCTCAAAGATGGCGGTGCCTTCGTCATCGGTCGTGGCGGCGAGCTGCTTGCCTGCGGCGTAGCGCGACGTGAGCGTGACCTGCGCTCCCTTGATGGGCATATCCTTGTTGGCGACGTCGACCACGACCACACCAAACATGGTGCGCGAGAGAACGAGCACCCTGAAGGGGTCTTTTTCGTCGGCATAGGCCGCGGTGGGCGCGAACGGCAGCAGGAAGGCATTTTCGCTTCCCGGCACGCGAGGCAACATGATGCTCGCTAGCGAGGACGCTCCGGCAACAAGTAACGAACGGCGATCAAGCATCTTGGGCTCCCATCCCGCAAATATCGGTGGAAATAATCCAATTTTGCGAGAAGACGCTTCGTGGCGGTAGTGCCGTTCAAGGGTCAAAATGTCCAAATTGATCGAGCGAAGCGCCGGGTTCCGGAACGCGTTCGATGCGCTTGGCAGCCCGGTCGCTAACGCAACATGTGCGCGACCAGCTCGGCGCGTGTGCCGATGCCAAGCTTTGCGTATACGCCGGATAGGCGGTTTTTGACGGTGCCCGGCGATACTCCCATATGGCGTGCGATTTCAGCGTTGGTCCATCCGCGGCAGGCGAGCATGGCCATGGTGAACTCTGTGGTCGTTAAATCGTCGGCAACGTCCTCGCCCGAATCGGGGTTGTGGATGCGCCGCCAACCGTAGCTGAAGCGGTATGTGATCTCGATGATGCGAGCGAAATCGTCGGGGTATTGCGTTTTTAGGCACGCCTCGATGAGCCCCTGTAAAAGGCCGTGGTGCTCGCCGATGAGCTCGATAAGGCCGTCGGGACGCGCAATGTTCCAAGCAGCTCCGAAATGCGTCCTTGCGGCGTCGACGTCTTTGAGACTCATGCAGGCCATAGAAGCTGCCAGGTGCAGGAACAGTTCCGAGATGGGATAGCTTCCCTGTTTCATGATCAGGGCGTTTTCCGCCATGCCCAGACTGCGGCCATATTCGCCGCGCAGGTACAGGGCATGCGCCATCACGTAGCTGGCGAACAGGCGCAGGCCTTCGGGCAGATGCGCCGCAAGCGGATAAAACTCTTCGGCGGAATACGGGGAAGGCAAGTGCAGCAGGACGCTCGCGGCCGAGGCGAACAGGATATGCGTGGCGTGGACGGCGGGCGATTCCTCGTCAGTTGGTATATCGAGGATGCCCGCAAGGCAACGGCGGGCATTGGCGATACGGTTGAGCGACAGACTGGCGTATCCGCAGATAAAGCATGCGGAATAGCGCAGCGCGGGATCGGTGACGTCAAGATAGGGGTGCGCCGTCTTGGCGGCGAGTGCGGCCTGTCCGCGAAAGTACAGCGCTTCTGCCGTGGCGATGGCGCGTGAATCGGGGTCGGAAATGCCTGCAACCGCAGCGTCAATCTGCCCCGGCACAAAGGCGGTGCACATCAACGGCATGGGAACGCATGGGTAGCCATCGCAGTCCATCTTCCATCTCCCAACAGCTGGCAACACTAGCAGCAATTGTACTCTTGTTGCTCGGGACTGGAATTTGTGGGTATCGCCTACGATTGTGCCGAACGTATAAAGGAAGAGTCTATTGGCGATGCTCCCAAGGTGGCTATCGAAGCCTAGCTGACCTTGGGATATAGAAAAACTACCGCCCCTGCAAAAAGCTCTGTCGCAGCGATGGGAAACGTATCTCGTTCTGCATATAATGAGGTCATATGACGGTGCGTCTGCATACGCGCGGCGCATTTCCATCGAACCGAGAAGGAGCTCTGCATGGATCCCAACAAGCGTCCCGACGACATGGTACGTATCACCACTCCCGAACTTGCCCAGGCGTTCGTCGAAGAGCAGGTCGCTGCAATCCGCGAGCAGATCGGCGACAAAAAGGTCCTGCTGGCCCTTTCCGGCGGCGTCGACAGTTCTGTAGTTGCGGCCCTGCTCATCAAGGCTATCGGCAAGCAGCTCATTTGCGTGCATGTGAATCACGGCCTGATGCGCAAGGGCGAGAGCGAGCAGGTCGTCGACGTCTTCAGGAACCAGATGGATGCCAACCTGGTTTACGTTGACGCCACCGACCGCTTCCTGGACAAGCTCGTGGACGTCGAGGAGCCCGAGGCCAAGCGTAAGATTATCGGCGCCGAGTTCATTCGCGTGTTCGAGGAGGAGGCCCGCAAGGTTGGCGATGAGGTCAGCTTCCTCGCCCAGGGCACCATCTATCCCGACATCCTGGAGTCCCAAGACGGCGTGAAGGCTCACCACAACGTGGGCGGTCTGCCCGAGGATCTGCAGTTTGAGCTCTGCGAGCCCGTCAAACTGCTGTACAAGGACGAGGTCCGCGTCGTGGGTCGCGAGCTCGGCCTGCCCGAGAATATGGTTGAGCGCCAGCCGTTCCCCGGTCCCGGCCTGGGCGTCCGCTGCCTTGGTGCCATCACCCGCGACCGTCTTGAGGCGCTGCGCGAAGCCGACGCCATCGTGCGCGAGGAGATCGACAAGGCCGGTCTGACCATCTGGCAGTATTTTGCCGTCGTGCCCGACTTCCGCGCAACCGGCGTGCGCGAGGGCAAGCGCGCCTACGATTGGCCCTGTATCATCCGCTGCATCAACACCGTCGATGTCATGACCGCCGAGGTGCCTGAGCTCAACTGGGCGTTGCTCAAGCGCATTACCGCCCGCGTCACCGCCGAGGTTCCCGGCATCTGCCGCGTATGCTACGACCTCACGCCCAAGCCCGTCGGTACGGTGGAGTGGGAGTAAGCTAACTCAGCTGGTGGGCGACGAGAACTAGCAGATGTGACAAAGGGGCAGTCCCTTTGTCACATCACAGATGTTATGTGCGGGACGGTGCGCCACACGGCGTGCCGTCCCGTTCGTTATTTTGATGAGCCGAGCGCGCGAGCGGGAAGCGTCACGAGCATAGCCGTTCCGCTCTCTGAGCTCTCTTCGACTTCGATGCTGCCGCCGTGGAGTGCGGTGATCTCCCAGACCAGCGCAAGCCCCAGCCCCACGCCGCCATATGCCCTGCTGCGCGATTTGTCGACGCGGAAGAAGGGTTGAAAGATGCTCGTCTGGTATTGCTCGGGAATGCCCGGCCCCTGGTCGCGCACCCGTAGCAGTACACGGTCGCCCTCGACGCGGGCGCTGATTCGCACGGTCGAGTTGGGCGTGCTGTAGCGAATGGCGTTTTCGGCCAAGTTGAACAGCAGCCGATAGATCAGCGTGTCGCTGCCGGTCGTTTGCGCGTCGCCCTCGCTTGCGAGCGCGATGCCCTTTTGCTCGGCAAGGGGCGCCAGGTCGGTGAGCACTTCTTCGATCATCGGCGCTAGGTCAATCGCATCGTTGCAGGGGACGCTGCGTAGCTCACTCATCTCGAGCAGAGTTTTTGTCATACGCGTCATTCGCTCGGTCTGCTCTTGCATCAAACTGAGCAGGCTTGCTGTATCGGCGTCGGCGTCGGGGTGCTCGGCGCAAAACAGCTCAACCTGGGCCTGCATAAGCGCGAGCGGCGTGCGCAGCTCGTGCGCTGCATTGCCCGTAAACTGTCTTTGCGCGGAAAATCCCTCGTCAAGGCGGGCAATCATGTCGTTAAACGACGCGCTGCAACGCCTAAGCTCAGAGGGCACATCCTCGCTGATCTTTGTGTCGGCGAGGTTATCGGGCCGCACGCTCTCGACTTGTGCCGCAAAGGAGCGCAACGGCTGCAACGCATGCCCGCTCACAAAGTAGGCCAGGACGCCACCGAGCAGCGTCACCGCTGCGGTTATGTACCAGCTCGTCGCGCCAAACGATTCTTGGGCGTCGCTCACGACGATGGTCAGCTCATCGTCGAGCTCCTTGCTCGTCGGGTCGAACGAGCTGGGCGAGGCCGCCTCCACCTTGCTATGCTCCGACATTTCAGTACCGATTGAGTCCATGTAGCGCATGCCGGAGTAGCCAACCAGGCAATTAATAAGTACGCAGGTCAAACATATCAGCAAAGCTGTCATCAACGTGATGCGCCACTGCAGGGACAGTCGCTTCATTCGTCGTCCTCCATAACGTAGCCCTCGCCGATTCGGTTGCGGATGGGGTCGTGCCCCAACGCGCCGCGTAGCTTTTTGCGCAGCGACGAGATATGCACGCGGGTCGCGTTGCTAAAGCTGTTGACATTGCTATCCCATACGTGGTCGATGAGCTCCTCTTGGCTCACCGGTCGTCCCTGGTTAAGCATCAGGTACTCCAAGATGCCGGTCTCCTTGCGTGTGAGGGATAGGGCCTCGTTGCTCACGGAGGCGACGCGCGCCTTGGTGTCAAAGTTCAGCGATCCGCAGGTCAGGACAACATCGCTTTGCGTAAAGCGCCTGAGCGTGAGGCTGCGGATACGTGCCGCCAGCTCGTCAAGATGGAACGGCTTGGTGAGGTAGTCGTTGGCGCCCGCATCGAGCCCCGCTACCTTGTCGGCGACCTCGCCGCGTGCCGACAGCACGAGCACCTTGGTCTCACAATCGGTAATTCTGAGCTGCCTGAGTACGGTCATGCCGTCGACGTGGGGGAGATTAAGGTCGAGCACGACAAGATCGAAGGTCTCGATATCGAGCAGATCGAGGGCCTGCTGCCCGTCGTAGCGGCAGTCGACGCTATAGGCCAAGTTGCGCAGGCTGCGTGCGATTGCATCGCACAGCGCCCGCTCGTCCTCGACGACCAAGATGCGCATAACGTTCTCCTTGCATAGTCATTCGCGCTTAACACGGATTTTATAGTCGGTATGGTCCAATGGGTCGCGAAACGAAAGGAGTGGTCAGATTGTTCAAAGCGATTAAGCCTGTGGCGCAGGTGGCTTTGCTGATCGTTGGGGTAGCCATGGTTGGCTTTGGCATTATGCGCGGCGAGGCAGATGCCGTGCTGGCCAAGGCAATCAGGCTGTGCTTGGAGTGTATCGGAATTGGTTAAAAGAAAAAATACCGTATCGCATCTTTTGGCGAGATTTCGCGGATTGATTCAGGCGGCGGCAACGCTTGCGACCAATATTCACCTGCCTAACTTTGCCAAGGGAGGCATCTACCAGGGGGCGGGCAAAGCCGTCTGCGTGCCGGGGCTCAACTGCTACTCGTGTCCGGCGGCCTCGGGTGCGTGCCCCATCGGGTCGTTTCAGTCGGTGGTGGGCTCGTCTAAGTTCAGCTTTTCGTATTACGTCACCGGAACACTCATTCTGATCGGCGTGCTGCTGGGACGTTTTGTATGCGGCTTTTTATGTCCGTTTGGATGGCTGCAAGAGCTTCTGCATAAGATTCCCGGCAAAAAGCTCTCGACGAAAAAGCTCAAGCCGCTCACGTACATCAAGTACGCCGTGCTGCTGTTTGCCGTGGTGCTACTGCCCGTTCTGGTAGTCAACGATGTGGGCATGGGCGACCCGTTCTTTTGCAAGTACATCTGTCCGCAAGGCGTGCTCGAGGGCGCGATTCCGCTGTCCATCATGAATACGGGAATCCGTTCCGCGCTGGGAAAGCTCTTTACCTGGAAGCTCGCGATCCTCATTGCGGTTGCGGTGTTGAGCGTGCTGTTCTACCGTCCCTTCTGTAAATGGATTTGTCCCCTCGGTGCGTTTTATGCACTCATGAACAAGGTGTCTTTGCTGGGGATCCAGGTTGACCAGTGCAAATGCGTCTCGTGCGGCAAGTGCGCCAAGGTGTGTCAAATGGACGTGGACGTTACGCGTACGCCCAACCATGCCGAGTGCATTCGTTGCGGCAAATGCGTGGGCGCGTGCCCCGTCGATGCTATTAGCTTTCGCTATGGGCTGGGTGTGACGGGCGACAAACCCGCGCAGTCCACGCAAGCCTGCGAAAACAAATAGGTACCTATATAAGTTTCGATATAAACGGAGGAACCATGAAACTGTCAAAAATTGCGGCTCTGTTGATGCTGCCCGTGCTGGCGCTGACTCTCGCGGCGTGCTCTGCCCCCAAGGGCGACGCGAAGGATGCTACGAGCGGCGATGCGCAGATTGCCGAGCTCATAGCGCAAAAGCCGTCAAGTGCCGAGGAGGCGGCCGAGCTGTATCAGCAGCTGCTGCAAAAGGAAAACGAGATCTTTGCGAGCGATAACGCCCTATGGGAAAAGGTGTTCCTTGCGGCCAACAAAGACACCCCCATGATTGAGGGCGGCAAGAACTACGGTGACTTCTTGCTCGATACCATCGAGGGCGCCAAGGATCAGTTTGCGGCTGACGAGCTTAAGACGCTTAAGGCCGGCGCGCAGCAGGTCAAGGAGATCGAGGACAAGCTCATGGCGCTGGAGAAGGAGTTCCCCGGATGTGGCAGCACGCCCGGCGAGGGGGAGAGCGTTGATGCCTCGACCGCGGGTATGACCAACGGCGAGAGCGGGGAGACGAAGTTCCCCAGCTTTAAGGGCAAGGACTTGGACGGCAACGATGTAAACAGCGACGAGCTGTTCTCCAAGAACAAGGTCACCGTCATGAACTTCTGGTTTACCACCTGCAAGCCGTGCGTGGGAGAGCTGGACGATCTGGAGAAGCTCAACAAGGAGCTTGCCGAGAAGGGCGGCCAGGTCGTGGGCGTTAATTCCTTTACGCTCGATGGCAACAAAGACGCGGTGGCCGATGCCAAGGACGTGCTTTCCAAGAAGGGCGTGACGTATAAGAACATCTGGTTTAAGTCGGACAGCGAGGCCGGAAAGTTCACCTCCAACCTGTACTCGTTCCCGACCACCTACGTGATCGACCAGAACGGTAACATTGTGGGAGAGCCGATCATGGGCGGCATCAACTCCGCTGAGCAGCGCGAGGCGCTCAACAAACTGATCGATCAGGCACTCGCGAAGAGCGAACAGTAAGTCCGTGGGACAGACAACTGAAGGGGAGTCGCTGGAAACAGCGACTCTTTTTTCTGCTTCGGGGTAGCATCATGGGTATACGTCGAAAGGGCACGCAGCTTTTCGTGCATTGCCTGAGCGGTGCGCGAAGCAACCAAGCTGTGAGTTTTCTTAAGCGTTCTGGGTATGGCAGTGTCAAGAATATCGGCGGCATAAGCGGCTACACGGGAAAGGTGGTGCGTTAGCTATGAAGGTGGTTATCGTTGGAGGCGTCGCGGGCGGCGCATCGGCGGCGGCACGTTTGCGCAGACTCGACGAACAGGCCCAAATTCTCATCTTTGAGCGCACGGGTTTTGTATCGTATGCCAACTGTGGGCTTCCGTACTACATTGGCGGCGTGATAGAAGAAGAGAGCGCATTGACGCTGCAGTCTCCCAAGGGCTTTTGGGATCGCTTTCGCATTGCGGTCAAGACGAGTCACGAGGTGTTTGCCATCCATCCCGATTCGCATACGGTCGAGGTTCGCAATATGCTGACGGGCGAGGAATTTGTCGAGACGTATGACAAGCTCATCCTGTCGCCGGGTGCAAAGCCGATTCGCCCTGCGTTGCCGGGCATCGACTCGGATAAAATCTTTAGCCTACGCACCGTTGAGGACACGCTGCGTATTCACAGCTATGTTCGAGAGCGGCGACCGAGCAGTGCCGTCGTGATCGGCGGCGGCTTCATTGGCGTCGAGACGGCGGAGAATCTGTGTGAGCTGGGGCTCCAGGTGACCCTTCTACAGCGTCCCGTCCAGCTTATGAACAACCTGGATTACGACATGGCGACCCTTTTGCATGCCGAGGTGCGTGAGCACGGTATCGATCTGCGCCTCAAGGCCGATGTGACAGGTTTTGAGGAAGTTGATGGCCGCGTTGTCACCCATGTTGCGGGCGATGACCCTATCGGAGCCGATATGGTGCTACTTGCCATTGGCGTGGCACCTGAGAGCCATCTGGCGCAAGAGGCGGGGCTCGAACTGGGCATCAAGGGGGCTATTGTGGTCAACGACCGTATGGAGACCTCTGCTGCCGACGTGTATGCCGTGGGCGATGCCGTGCAGGTCACGCATCAGGTGACCGGCGAGGACGCGGTCATTTCGCTCGCCGGCCCCGCCAACAAGCAGGGGCGTGTCGTCGCCGATGTCATAGCCGGCATGGACAGCTGCTACCTTGGATCGTTGGGCTCATCGGTTATCAAGGTATTCGACTTGACGGCGGCAAGCACGGGACTATCCGAAAAGGCAGCACACGCGGCGGGAATTGACTGCGACAGCGTGGTCCTGTCGCCCGGTTCGCATGCGGGTTATTATCCGGGTGCAACGCCCATGACCATGAAGGTTGTCTTCGAGAAGCAGGGATTGCGCCTGCTGGGTGCGCAAATCGTGGGCATCGATGGTGTGGACAAGCGTATCGACGTTCTGGCGACTGCCATCCAGGCAGGCATGCACGGCGATAGGCTTAAGGATTTGGACCTAGCATACGCGCCGCCGTATTCATCGGCGAAGGATCCCGTCAATATGGCGGGCTTTATGATCGAGAACCTCAATCGCGGCATACTGGCGCAGTGGCATTGGGAGGATGAGCCCAACTTGCCACGCGATGGCAGCGTGCAGCTGCTCGATGTTCGTACGGAAGGGGAGTATGAGCGCGGGCATATCGATGGTTTCGTAAACATTCCCGTCGATGATCTGCGCAATCGCCTGGGCGAGCTCGACCGGGCCAAGCCGGTCTACGTGATTTGCCAGAGCGGCATTCGCAGCTACATTGCTTGCCGCATTTTGGCGCAGCATGGCTTTGAGTGCTTTAACTTCTCGGGCGGCTATCGCTTCTTTGCAGCCGTGACTGAGGCTCGCCGCGGCAGCGCTAACGTTATGCCGTGCGGGCTCGAAAAGTAGCGCGCATTGGAATGTGACAAAGTGACAGCCTCTTTGTCGCATCGGGGATGTTATATGCGGGATGGTGCGCCATGCGGCGTGCTGTCCCGTTCGTTTTTTGGCGCGGTTCGTTACATTCCTCACTGGTATCGGCCAAAAATGAGGATAGAGTAGGACAAACGCGCCGAACGTGAACGGCGGGGAGCGGGCGAGCGCGCCCGCGCGAGAGAGGTTGCCGTCCATGCTGGATCTCAGAGTTATTTGCAAAAGGTACGTTACGCAGTCGTTTACGCAGGTAGCGCTCGACAGCGTAAGCCTGTCTTTTCGCGATAACGAGTTTGTAGCCATCCTGGGTCCCTCGGGTTCGGGTAAAACTACGATGCTCAACGTCATTGGTGGACTCGACCATTTCGATTCCGGCGACCTGCTGATCGATGGCATCTCGACCAAGGATTTCAGCGACCGCGATTGGGATGCCTACAGAAACAATCGCATTGGCTTTGTGTTTCAGAGCTACAACCTCATTCCGCACCAGAGCATTTTGGAAAACGTGGAGCTGGCGCTTACGCTCACGGGCGTGGGACATGCCGAGCGCCGCCAGCGTGCGCGTAAGGCGCTCGAGACGGTTGGTCTGGGCGAGCACGTTGACAAACGCCCGAACCAGCTTTCGGGCGGGCAGATGCAGCGCGTGGCCATTGCCCGCGCCTTGATCAACGACCCCGAGATTGTGCTGGCTGACGAGCCGACCGGCGCCTTGGATTCAACGACGTCCGTGCAGGTTATGGATTTGCTCAAGGACGTTGCGCGCGATCGTCTGGTCATCATGGTCACGCACAATCCCGAGCTGGCGTACCAGTACGCCACGCGCATCGTCAGCCTGGCGGACGGCAAGGTCACCGACGATTCCGACCCCTTTGATGTGGCCACGGTCGCACATCGCGAGGCAAAACCCACGCGCAAAACCTCGATGAGCTTTATGACGGCGCTGGGGCTTTCTGCCCGAAACCTCATGACCAAGAAGGGCCGTACGGCCATGACTGCCTTTGCAGGTTCGATTGGCATTATTGGCATCGCGGCGATTCTGGCGCTCTCCAACGGCGTAAACGGCTACATCAAAAAGGTCGAGGAGGACACGCTCTCAAGCTACCCGCTTACGATTTCCAAACAAGATTACGACCTGTCGTCTATGATGGGCGGACAGGGGGGCACGGATGAGGAGGCGTCCAAGGGCGAGGACTCGTCCGATGGCGCTACCGGCGGCAAGGCTCAGGGGACCGATAAGATCCCTGTGGTCACGGCCGTAAAGGACATGTTTGCGAGCGTTAAATCTAACGATATGACGAGCTTTAAGGCATGGCTCGATGCCGGTGGCGACGGCATCGATAAAGAGGTCAACGCCATTCAGTACGGCTACGGCGTGACGCCGGTTGTCTATCGTGCCGGCAAGGGCGATGAGAAGCCTGTCCGGCTGGTGCCCAACGCCATGACCGAGGCCATGAGCGGAGGCGCGAGCTCGGCGGCAACGGTGAGCATGGAATCCATGGGAACCTCGGTCTTTAACGAGATGATCAACGACCAGAGTCTGCTCGACAGCCAGTACGATGTCGTTGCCGGCCATTGGCCTACGTCTGCCAACGAGGCCGTGATGGTGCTTTCGAGCCGCGGAACAGTGGGCGACTACACGCTCTACAGTATCGGCGCGCTGGATATCGATGAGCTCAACGACCTGGTTAACAGTGCCATGACGGCCGACGGCAAGGTCAAGACGCCCAAGACCGGCAGCGACTTTACCTACGACGATGCACTGTCCACGACGTTTAAGGTGTTGTCGCCGGCCGATGCCTATCGCAAAAACGAAGAGACCGGCATGTGGACTGACATGTCTGGCGACGCCGACTTTATGAAAGCCAAGGTTGCCGACGGTATTGACGTGCGCATTGTGGGCGTGGTGCGACCCAACGAGACGGCAAACGCGAGCGCATTGTCCCCGGGCATTGTCTATACGCATGCGCTGACTCGCCAGCTTATGGAGCGTGCTGCCGATTCGCAGATTGTGCAGGAGCAGCTTGCCCACCCCGAGACGGATGTCTTTACGGGCAAAAGCTTCGACGAGCTGCAGGGCGAAGCCAAGCAGGGCGTGGATTTGGGCAGTATGTTCAGCGTAGACGAGGCGGCACTGAAGAGCGCGTTCTCACTCGATACGTCTGCGCTCTCGGGCGCGGCAGGTGGCATGGACCTTTCTGGTCTCGATTTGTCCGGGTTGGACATTGACCTTTCGGGTGTTGGGCGAGACATCGATTTCAGCGACATCATGGCCAAGGCGCCGGTCCCGGATTTCTCGGGCATCTTTGACGGTCTGGAACTCACACCCGAGCAAATGCAGCAGGTGGGAGCGCTAGCCAACCAGCTGTTTGAGGGCTTTATGCGCTCTGATCAGTTTAAGGCGCTGTCGCCCGAAGATCTTAAGGACGCGTCAAAGCTCGCTGCCGCATTCTCAGCGTACCTTGAGAATGATGTCGCAGCCCAGCAATACCTGGCTCAGCTCAGGGCGCTCGGCGGCGATGCCCTGGCCGAGCGTCTGCAGCAGGTGATGGGCGACTATGTGCAAAAGCAGCTGGCTCCGTATTTGCAGCAGTCTGTGGATCAGGTGATGAAGGCGGTCAGCGAGCAGATTGCGACGACGGTATCAACCCAGCTCAAGGCGGGTGCGGCAGGGCTCATGGACCAAATGGCGACGCAGATGTCTTCGAGTTTTGCCAACTTGGCGAGCGCCATGCGCGTGGATGCGAACGCCTTTGCTCGCGCTATCCACTTTAACATGGACGCTGAGGACCTGAGTTCGCTCATGATGAGCTATGCCAAGGCGTCGAAGCTCACCTACGACAACAATCTGACCACGTTGGGCTATGCGGACGAGGCGGACCCCATTTCGGTCAAGATTTTCCCGCGCGACTTTGAGGCCAAGGAGCGCGTGCTCGATTATATCGATGCGTACAACAAGCAGGTCAAAGCCGCTGGTCACGATGAGCAGGCAATCTCGTATACCGACTACATGGGCATCATCATGGGCTCGGTGACCGACATCGTGAATACTATCAGCTTGGTGCTCATCGCATTCGTGAGTATCAGTTTAGTGGTGAGCTCCATCATGATCGGCATCATCACGTACATTAGCGTGCTGGAGCGCAAAAAGGAGATTGGCATCCTGCGCGCGATTGGCGCGTCAAAGCGCAACGTGGCCAACGTATTCAATGCCGAGACCTTTATCGAAGGCCTCATTGCCGGCGTCTTTGCCATTGTCGTCGTGGTGGCCGTGAGCTTTCCGATTAATGCCTGGGCGCTTGCGGCCAAGCAGGTACCCAATCTGATGAGCCTGCCCGTTCAAGACGCGCTGATGCTCATTGTAATTTCGGTGCTGCTGACGGTCGTTGCCGGCCTGCTGCCGGCCCGCAGCGCATCCAAGAAGGATCCCGTGGAGGCCCTGCGCTCCGAATAATGCGACAAAGGGACAGCCCCTTTGTCACATTGGGTGAAAAGGCGCGGGAAGGGGGCGGCCTCTCCCGCGCCTTCTAGTTTGTTTTGCCCATCAGCGTGATACGGATGCTTGGGTGGGTGTACTCGTCAAACTCGTCCTCGGGATCCGTATCAAACGAGTAATACACCTTGATGGGGTCGTCACTCGTCCTGATAGAGATTCTCTCGTAGAGTGAGCCGCTCAAAAAAGCCTGCCTAAACTCTTCGGGGAACTTTTGCGGTGCTAGGAGCTCGGGACTTGCGGTTTTGACGTCTATGGTTTGGACGACAGAGGAAAGCTCGTCAAGATCGAGCTCGATGCGGGCGAGGTTGTCCTCGAGGCTCGCATCGGGGTCGACCTCTGCCGCGTAGCTCACTTCCGCGAGCGTCCCCTTGTTGTCAAAATCCAGGTACGTATAGGTCTTCTGGGCATCGGAGTCGCCGTCGTGCAGATAGCCGCGGACGTGATAGCCGTAGTCTTGATATCGCTCGTAGGGGTCATCGGCGGACACGTACTCGCATGAGGGCTCGAGCGCCTTGCGAGCGATGGCGATCTGCTCGGCCGCGGCCGCGGCGTTTTCTTGCATCTCGATGTTTCCCTGCGCCAGCTGTGGGATATAGGCGCCGCACACGATTGCGAGGGGCAGCGCCACAAGCGCGACGATCCACTTTTTTGCATGGGGGATAGGTACGCCACAGGCCTCTGCCATGGCCTTCGCGTTGGCAAAGCTTTCGGCAAGCACGTCTGCCGCGGTGGCGACGGCGCCTACGGCAGCGGCGACTTCTGCCGCGCCGCCCAGGTTGCGTGCAGCCTCGTTGTCGCTGTTCTTGAGCAGGCGTGCGGCGGCCTGCGTGCCAACAACGCCTGCGATTTGTGCCGAGCGGTCTTTCTCGTTCTGCGCGACGGCGAGCCGGTACTGCATTTCCTTCCATTGCTTGCCACGCATGCCAAAGCGCGGGGCGAGAGCGCAATAGCAGAATATGACGAGCTCGATGGCGGTGAGCACCAAGGCGGTCATCATGCCCGTCTCTTGAAAGCCTTCGTGATGGAAGACGATGTCGTCGATCATTTCGAAGGGAATGATCGATAAGGGCAGCACGAATGCCATGGCAAGCGCCGCTCCGGCAACCTTGGGGCAGATGCAGTATCGCTGGATGCGCTTACGTTCTTGTTCGGAGAGTGCTGCCATGGCTGGTCCTTGGTGTCGTGGCGGTCGTTGTGGCGCGATGCCGTCATATGTGACTCAGTATAGAGAATCCCGCCATCGGTGAGCGCAGGTCATACGGCAAAAGTGCCACGACAGCCCTGGTTTAGAGCGGCTGCTCCTGTGCCCACGCGATGATGCCGCCCGATACGTATGTGTGCCAAAATAAACAGCCGAATGATGATTTGCAAATGTGACAAAGGGACTGTCCCTTTGTCACATTGAGTTGAGAGTGGATGTTGATGTATTTATCGCTGGCCCCTATGGAGGGGATTACCGGACATGTGTTCCGTCGCGTGCATGCGGAGTGCTTCGGCGCGCTCGATTGTTATTACACGCCGTTTTTGCCGCCGCCGCGGGTGGGCAACCGCTTTGGCGGCAAGGCGTTTAAAGAGGTCGACCCTGCCAATAACCAGGGGCTTAACGTGGTGCCCCAGCTGATGTCCAAGAATGCGGACGAGTTTGTGTGGGCGGCGCAGGTGCTTGCCGATATGGGGTACCGCGAGGTCAACCTCAACCTTGGTTGCCCCTCGGGTACGGTTGTCGCGAAGGGTAAGGGTTCGGGCTTTCTGCGCAACCTGGATGTGCTCGAGGTGTTTTTGAGTGACGTGTGCGAACGCTCGCCCTTGCCGGTGTCGGTCAAGACCAGGCTGGGGCTCGAATGCGACGACGAGTACGAACGCGTGCTCGACCTCTATTGCCGTATGCCGCTGACAGAGCTGATCGTGCATCCGCGCGTGCAAAAGGACCGCTATACGGGCTCGCCGCGCAAAGAGTTTTACGGCGAGACGCTGGAGCGGGCGCCGTTCCCCGTGGCCTATAACGGCGACATCTTTGATCTTGAGGACATGGATGCGCTGGTGGAAGCCTATCCCGGAACACGCCACGTAATGTTGGGGCGCGGCTTGCTTGCGAATCCCGCGCTGGCTCGCATGGTTAAGGGCGGCCCTGCCGCCACCGCCGCTGAGCTGCAACGCTTCCACGACATGCTGTTTGCGGCTTATGCGGACGAGATTGGGGGCAACGCGGTCTTTCGCATGAAAGAGTGGTGGTTCTACACCAAATGCGCCTTCGCCGATCCCGCGACCGTTCACAAGCTCGTACGCAAGACCAAAAAGGTCGATGAATACCGCGCCGCTGTTGAGCGCGTCTTTCGTGAACAGCCGCTTGCGCCCGCTGCCCGCTTTTGCGGCTAAATGATCCCTTGGGGACGGAGGAGAACGGATCGCTTGTGCCGGGCCCATGCAAAAAGCTGTACGTCAGCATCCAAAGATGTCGGAAAATGTCGACTTTGGATGCTGACGTACATGTTTGGATTCGGTGGGGCTAGGCAATCATTGCATCGAGCGTGATGAGCTCCCTGAGTCGCTCCGTGCGTGTTTGCCCATGGCGCCTTGCCTTCTCGTCAAACGCTTCAAGAACCGATTCACCCACACGTGCCGATAAAACAGCGCTTGGTTCATTAGAGATCGACGGCCTTCCCAGCTTGATGGTGCGACCCTTCGGCCACTCATCTTTTTCGTATGCCTCTGCGGCTTTCTCCAACTCTCCGGGGGCAAACCCCATCATCTTTTCGAGCTGCTTAGCGTCCATAGCGCCTCCTATCGATCGATCCCGATTTCCCCGAGCACCTTGCGCGTAGGAGGGACAAGGGCGTGGTAAATGATGTAGCCATCTCGATTGGGGCAATAGCGAGCGATGAGCTCCATGAGACGGCTTCTTCCATCAAGTCCAACGAGAACGTAATCGATACCTCCATTTTCAAGATCACGCCTGAACCATGCGAACGCGGAGTTCCAGGCGCATGTAATATCCGTCTCCGTCAGCCCGTGCTTGAGGGCGTGGGGGTGGATTGCGATGAGCTCCATAAGGGCCTCTCTTTTTGTATACAGTTTTGTAGACAAAAATGCAAGCAGTTAATAGGGTTAAGCGGCCTGTTTTGATTGGACTTCTCGATGCAAAGCCGACATCGGAGGCTCCATCACTTCTTCGCTTCTTAGCTCGGTATGCGAACGTCCGTTGAACTCCCAGAGGGGAGCGTCTTCATAGATTATCGAGAGGAGCTTGGAGACCTCGGCTGTTTTATTGCGTTCGTAAAACTCGGGCCGTACGACAATCAACAAGAAAGCTGCGTCTTCGAAAATTTGCTGTGCTGTCGGCATGCCGTTGAGTCCAACGGAACGTAAAAGCTTTGTCATGATGAAATCGAACTCATCTTCTCTTGCATGGAGATCAGATGCCTTGAGCTCAGGGTCTCTCAGGACGTACTGCTTGAGTCGTTCGGCAGATCGACTGCACTTTATATGCCCGCAGATGACTTCGTCATAGCTGAGCCTTTTGATTGGAAGACGTTCGTGACCGGCGAAGATGGCTGCTACTCTGAGGCCAACGCGCCGTTCGCGCAGCGCGCGCATCTCACCGGTGTATTCGCTGTGCCGTTCATATTTTCGATAGGAGTATCCGTAGTCATCGTAGTAATAAGGGGCTTCATCGACAGCGTCATCGAGCTCTGGCGCTATTAGATAGAGTTTTCTATCTCTGGATATAATGCAGGGATTGTCGATTTTTCCCGATTCGTTCCTGATTTGCCAAATAGTCTCATTTATCTCAAATCTCGAGACTGGATTGGGGGCACAGGAGTTGTAGAGTTCAATAAGCTCATCGAGTGAAATGATTCCACAGGCATCTGTGTAGGCGCGGGCGAAGCGCCGTACTTCTTGATTTGATTCAAGCACGCGGCACTCCCAAGCATCCAAAGTGTCCTGCGGACTTCTATAGCGGGCATGACGATCGATGCGCAACGCGCTCCAATGGTTATCCGCGGCAACGTTCATCAGATCTAAGCGCAGATCTTTGTCGGCGATGTGAGCGAGCGACTGATAGTGTTCTAGATCAAGCTCCGGCCGGAAACTCATGTCTTCCGGAACAATTCGTGCGAGCTTTATGCAACGCTTGAGATAGGTCGGGCCCAGGCTTGGGCTAAAGTGCTGCTTGAGGTGGCAAGCGATGGGCGAGAGTAAGCCATTGAGATTGGAGATGGGGTATCCGGCAATCTCTTGCTCGAAACGGCGCCCGATGAGCAGGGCCCCTTCCAAAGAGGTCTCATGGTTGATACCTTTCTGGCCGAGGTGTTTGGCCTCGACAATCCTGCTGATATCTGAGCAGGTGTTTGAAATAATGTCGGGTGAAAGGGTTGGAATCTTTTTAGCCATAGCGATGCACTCCTGCGTGACTCACGGATAACGGAAACGTTTGGTTGTGAGTGCCGTTCTTTGATGGCGACGGCGAACAGGAGCGCAGCCTGTCTGAGATGGACGAGTGCAGTAACCACCGATCTTACTTACCGAGCTCGCTCCAGCGTGTCATTGGGGACCTCCGCAGGAGCTCTCGACCAGTCTCATGCCTTGGGATGAGTATAACACAGAGAGCAAACATATGTTCTATAAAATTGAGAAACTGAATCCCTACCTACTCATTTATGTGCGTCCCCAATGAGTACGCCAGCATCCAAAGATGTCGAAAAATATCGACTTTGGATGCTGACGTACATGTTTGTGCCGTATGGGTTTGTGCGTTGGGGCCGGCCGACCGCAATAGAACGCTAGAGCAGGTTCTTCTGTATCCACGCGATGATGTCGCCCGACTCGTAGAGTGGCGTGCCGTCAATGAACAGGCAGGGAACTTGGCGCTTTCCGCCGACGGCGATGAGCGTCTGCTCGGCATCGGAATCGGTCGAGATATTACGCTCGGGGATGGTCACGCCGTTATCGGCCAGGAAACGCTTGACCTTTATGCAATACGGGCAGCCGGTCATAACGTAGAGCGCGAGCTCGTGATCAGTAGCCATAGGTCTCCAATCGGTTGAGGTTTCGATTGAAATACCCAAAGCCGCCGCGGTCTATGCACGCGTCAACGACGACTCGATTGCCTGTACCAGAAACGCCGTGGCGCCGGTGCCGCAGGGCTTGTCGTAGTAGTCAACAAAGCGCTGGTCGGCAAGATAGCCGTGGGCGAGGCCCAAGTACGCCTCGTCTTGGGGCTCGCATCCCCAGTTGAGAGCAATCCAGCGACGATGCATCGCGACAAGCTTGCGAGCCTCGCTTCCATCCGGTTCGCCGTCGCTCATGGCAATCGAGAGCTGGCCCAGAATAGCGCGTTCAAGTTCCTTCATGTCGTTCCATGTCTGAGGATCCATATCCAGTAACGTTTCGTTTGCTGCATCGATAGCCTCATCGCCATAGCGCGCCCGCGCTTCGGCGCCGTAGCGCTCCTCGTTTTCTTGCACGGCGCGCCAGCGTTCCAGTTGCGGCAGCACGGCGCCCATGAGCGAGACAGCTTCGTCGAGCGACATACCGGTGTTTTGTGCCAGGCGCGGGGCACAATCCTCGATCATTGCCTCCATCGTAGTGTCGTAGGTGTACTTGCCGTGGTCGTAGCACCACTTGCAGTAATGATCGGTCGCGGTGCCCGCAGCATCGGTGCCGCAGTCGTCGGGTGTGAGTATCATGCCGCAGCTCTGGCAATAGTGCTCGGGCATTTCGAGCAGGTGAGACAGGGGCTCGCCGGTCACGGCGGCGATGAGCTTCATCATGTCGATACCCGGTGTGACCTCGCCGCGCTCCCAGCGGCTGACGGCTTGGCGCGTGACATAGAGCTTGGCGGCAAGCTGCTCTTGGGTAAGGTTGTTGGCGCGACGGACGGCGATGAGTTTTTCTGCAAAGGCCATAACGGCTCCTTTCTGCTGGTTGATGGCTTAAGCATACGCGGCAGCAGGTGCCCTTCCAAGCAACCGTTGGTTGCACGACGGGGACCGCGGCGAAGAATTGCGCGCAACGCCCCACACCTCCATGCCGTACAATGACCGGCATGGAACCTATTGCACGCATACATACCGACCTGCCGCAGAAGTTCGGCATTCCGCGCAACAGCTTTTTGGCGCCCCATCTGCAGGGGCGCATCGTCTTTGAGCCGGAATTTGCCTCCAACGCAGCAGTTGAGGGTCTGGATTCCTTCTCTCACCTATGGCTGCTGTGGCGTTTTGAAAACGGCACGCCCGGCGGCACGGCTAAGGACATAGCTGCCGATGCCAAGTCGCAGGACAGGTCCGGCACCAACGCAAAATGGTCGAAAACCGTGCGCCCGCCGCGTCTGGGCGGAGCCGAGCGCGTGGGTGTATTTGCCACACGCAGTCCGTTTCGCCCTAATCCCATCGGTCTTACCTGTGTCAAGCTCGATCGTGTCGAGCTCACCGATGATGGCCCGATCATCCATGTGCTGGGGGCCGATCTGCGCGACGGCACGCCCATCTACGACATTAAGCCCTACATTCCGTTTGCGGATTGCCATCCAGATGCGACCGGCGGCTGGATTGAGGATGCTCCGTGGCAAGAGCTCGATATCGAGTTCCCGCAAGCGCTGCAGGATATGATTCCGCCCGCAAAGCTCCCCGGCTTGATAGAGGTCCTTCGCCAAGATCCGCGCCGCGCGGGTAGCAAACACGAGCCAAACCGCGTCTACCATCTGGCTTACGCTGGGCTCGACATATCCTTTACGGTTGATGGAACCAGGTTGACGGTAATCGCCGTCAACGACGCGCGGGACTAGCCGGCCATTCGCCGGCGCCCGCCAAATTCAACGCCAAACCCTCATGACAAAATCGCCCACGCTGGTGGACAATAACGCCTACCAAAACAATCCGCTTTGCACGGGAGCTCAGCATGAAATACGACTTTACTTCGCTTATCGACCGCCATGGCATGGACGCCATCGCCGTTGACTCCTGGGGCGAGATCCCCGGCATGGCTCCGAACGCGCCCGACGAGGGCTTCGACCGCATTCCCATGTGGGTGGCCGACATGAATTTTGCCACGGTGCCCACGGTCCAGGAGCACATCATTCAGCGCGCCCAGCATCCCATGTTTGGCTATTTCGATCCTCGCCCCGAGTACTTCGACCGCATCATCGAATGGCAGAGCCGCCGTAATGGCGTTAAGGGCCTGCTCCCGGAGCATATCGGCTACGAGAACGGCGTGCTGGGCGGCGTCGTGTCGACCCTGCGCGCGTATGTCCAGCCGGGCGATGCGGTGCTGGTCCACAGCCCGACCTACATCGGCTTTACCAAGTCCATCGAAGCCGCGGGCTATCGCATTGTCCACAGCCCGCTTAAGCTCGACGACCAGGGCGTGTGGCGCATGGACTTTGAGGACATGGAACGCAAGCTCACCCAAAACCACATCCACGCCGCGGTGTTCTGCTCGCCGCACAATCCTTGTGGCCGCGTATGGGAGCGCGACGAGATCGAGCGCGCCATGGACATCTATCGCCGGCACGATTGCGTGGTGATTTCGGACGAGATTTGGTCCGACATCATCTTGCCCGGTCACAAGCATATCCCGACGCAGTCGGTGAGCGAGGATGCCCGCATGCGCACGGTCGCCCTCTATGCGCCCAGCAAGACGTTTAACCTGGCGGGCCTGGTCGGCAGCTACCACATCATCTATAACGAGACGCTGCGCGACCGCGTGTGCGCCGTGTCCAATAAGACCCACTACAACGAGATGAATGTCCTTTCGATGCATGCGCTTATCGGCGCCTACCAGACGCAGGGCTACGAGTGGCTCGATGAGCTCAACGAGGTTATCGAGGGCAACATTGACTACTTCTGCGATTACGTGGACGAGCATTTTGAGGGCGTGTCCTATTCGCGCCCGCAGGGCACCTATATGGTGTTCCTGGACTGCACGGAGTGGTGCTGCGTGCATGGGCACGATATTCAGTGGCTGCTCGACGAGGGGGCGCGTGTGGGCGTGGGCTATCAGGACGGCCGTCCATTCCATGGACCTTGCCACATTCGCGTGAATCTGGCGCTGCCGCTTTCGCGTGTAAGGGAGGCGTGCGACCGCTTGGACCGCTACGTTTTTAATGCACGGTAAGTGAGTGCTGCATGCGGGGCTGTCTGCCAGATTGGCTGGAAGGCCCCGTATGGTAAAGCATCTGTAACCATTGAGCGCAAGCGCGGTTTTGTCTGCTATTATTCAGCTCTTGAGTCTGTAAACAGGAAAGTCTGGAGCTCGATGAAAAGACCTCGTCGCTCGGCCGCCATATCGTTGTTTGTTGCGCTTGCAGTGGTGAGTGCCTTTGTCGTGGCGATAGCTGGCTGTTCCGGGTCGAATGACGGGGCCGCGGCGTCTGCATCAGAAGGCGCGGCCGCCTCGCAGGTCAAAGACGACAACCTTAAGACGCTCAACGTCGGCAGCGACCTCTATCCGCCGTTTGTGTATAGCGACGAGTACGGCAATATCGTTGGCCTGGATGTCGAGATTTTGACCGAGGCTTTGGTCCGCATTGGTTACAAGCCAAAATACCAGCTGATCGACTGGGAAAAGAAGAAAGAACTGCTGGCGAGCGGCGAGCTCGACTGCGTCATGGGCAGCTTTAGTATGACGGGCCGCGAAGGCGAGTATCGCTGGGCGGGGCCGTACCTTGCGAGCCGACAGGTGGTTGCTGTCGATCCCGAAAGCGATATCTACACGCTTGCCGATCTTGAGGGTAGGGTCGTGGCGGTCCAGTCCACCACCAAGCCCGAATCGATTCTGCTCAATCACACCAATGAAAACGTTCCGCAGATTAAGGAGCTCTACAGCTTTTCGGACCGCTCGTACCTGAACCCGGCGCTTGTCGAGGGCCTAGTCGACGCCATCGCCGCGCATGAGTCCTCGCTGCTCACCTACGAAAAAGACTATGGCGTGACGTATCGCATTTTGTCTGAGCCGCTGCTAGAGGTTGGTTTGGGCACCGCTTTCGATATCAACGACACACGCGGCATCGACGTTAAGCTCACCCATGCCTACCAAGAAATGCTTGCCGATGGCACCATGGAGCGCCTGGTGTCAAAGTATTTTGATGACCCTTCGCCCTTTTTGAATGTGGAGGGCCTGTCATGATTGATGCGTCCGACCACACCGCTCAGGAGCGGGGCGATCGTTCGGCACGGGAATGGCTCATCGTCGTCCTGTTGGGGATAGCGCTCTCGATTGTTGCCGGCGTGACGAGCTACGCCTACACGACAGCTCAGGCCGAGCAGCGCTTTGCCGACGTTGTCGATTACGTGGCGACACAGAGCCTTTCCTACGATGCGTTCAACAGCGCCTATGCGACCAAAAACCTGATTCGCGTTATGGAGATCGCCGGAGAGGCGGCGCGCGATATGGAGCGCGACGGCTCGGTGGATAACGCTACGTTGGAGCAATATGCTGACCAGTTTAATGTGACAGCGCTGATCGTAACGGATGCATCGGACAACTTGGTGTCCGAGTCCTCGAAGGATGACGTGGGCTACGAGTCGCTCGCCGCGAATCTCAAAGAGGCGCCTGTGCTGGAGGTGGCAGCCCATCCGCTTAAGTCCTATACCGCTCGCATTACGCTTGCGGACGATTCGGTCGCAGACATTGGCTGCGCGGCCCGGCGGGACGGTGAGGGCATCGTTGTCGCGGTGAGGCACCAGAGCGCCAAGGCGGTCGCGAGCAATACGCTCAAGTTGCAGAGCTTGCTCGATGGTTATGAGACCATCGATAGCGGCAATATCGTGATCGAAAACGACGGTAAGGTCGTTGCGACCAACGCTGTTGAGCCCGCCGTGTCAGGCGTGTTCGATTTGCCTGCGACGGATGCCATCGTTGTCAACGGCATTAAGGAGCGTTGCCTGGCTGGTAAGGTCAGATTGGTTAACGACAGCGGTGAGTGGTATCTGGGCACATTTGGTAAAGCGCGCGATTTTTACGTGTACACCTATGCTCCCGCGCAGCGTTACTTTGAGGTTGTTGCCGCTGTTGTTGCCAGCGTGTTGGCACTCTACGGCGGTGTTATAGCCACTGTTGTGTTGGTGCGCCGCCGCGCCGAGAGCCAACGCTTTGCCGACCTGTTGCTGCAGGAGCGCGACTATGGCGACAAACTGGCAAAAGCGGCGCGCGAAGCTTCGTCTGCCAACTCTGCAAAGACGGAGTTCCTGCGTCGCATGAGTCACGACCTGCGCACGCCCATCAACGGCATTCGCGGTATGGTCGAGGTGGACAATGCCAACGCGGACGACTTGCAAAAGCAGACTGAGTGCCGCTCAAAGATCTGGACGGCGTCGGGACTGTTGCTCGACCTTGCGAACGAGGCACTCGATATGAGCCGCTTGGAGAGCGGGCAGGTCGACCTGAATCTCGTGCCTACAGATATGGTGGCCCTCAACCGTGAGGCGTGCGATATTCTGGAGCGCCAAGCCGAGGAGCGCCTGGTGACAATTATCTGCGACCAACGGACTCTTGATCATCCCTATGCCCGGGTGAGCGTGACGCACCTCAAGCGTCTGTTGCTCAATATTGCCGGTAATGCCGTCAAGTACAACCGCCAGGGCGGCTATGTTCGCCTGACATGCCGCGAGGTGGAGCCGGTGGACGGTGTCCCCGTCTATGAATACACGATCGCCGATAACGGCATTGGCATGAGCGAGGAGTTTCAGCAGCACCTCTACGAGCCGTTCAGCCGCGAGGAACAGCAGGTGGAAGGCGCTTCATCGGGAACTGGCCTGGGCGCGTCTATTGCCAAACAGTTGGTCGAGCTTATGGGCGGAACCATGAGCTTTACGAGCGCCTTGGGGCGGGGGACGACGTTTACCATTTGCCTGCCGTTTGAGAAGTGCAAGAGTTCCGAGATTCCCCAGGCAGTTCGCGTGGATGCAGGCGACAGCGACGTGATCCAGGGCCTGCGTGTTTTGCTCGTAGAGGATAACGACCTGAATGCCGAGATCGCACAGTTTACGCTCGACCGCGCCGGTGCCGTCGTGACACATGTTAAAGATGGCGAGTCTGCCGTCGAGACGTTTGCCGCGAGCGCGCCGCACGAGTACGACGTGGTATTGATGGACATCATGATGCCCGGCATCGATGGCCTTGAGGCCACGCGTCAGATTCGAGCGCTCGATCGCGAGGACGCCGCGACCACGCCGATTATCGCCGTGAGCGCCAATGCCTTTGCCGACGACCGTAGGCTTTCGCGCGAGGCGGGCATGAACGCGCAT
>CAUGNQ010000013.1 GCA_959600835.1 uncultured Collinsella sp.
TTTAAAGGGCCCAAAAAATCGCATCAAGGTCAACTTGAAGTTTGAGGTTGAACGGCGGGATGCCACAGGTGGCATCCCGCCGTTACTGTAAACACAACATATTGTGTTTTCGAACATATGCTTGGGGGTGTTCTGCAATATATGGTGGGTGGAGTGGTGGGGCGGGGTGGGGGAAGGGGTGGGGAAAGGTGTTGAAAAATGGGGCGGTTCCCCATATTATTAATGACGTCGACAGGCGGGGTGGTTCCCCGCGTACGTGCCATCTGAGTAACCGAGGGGAGGGCGCACATGGGAATGACTGGTGCATACGAGCGCAATCTCGATGCAAAAGGTCGTCTGTCCCTGCCTGCACCCCTTCGCGAGGAGCTTGGAGAGCATGTTCGCGTGTTCAAAGCCCTGGATGTCGATGCTCTGTACGTGTTCTCTGCCGAGGCCTTCGATAAGTGGGTCGAAGGACTCTTCGCGGGTCGTGAGGGCCACGAGGGTTTTAACCCGCGTGACATTAACGACCAGAAGCTCATGAGGGCGATCAACAAGCGCACCACGTCGATGGACGTGGACAGCGCCGGTCGTATCGGTCTTTCCGAGTCTCTCCGCAAGCAGGCGAACCTCGACCGCGAGGTCACGGTTGTGGGCAACTACGACCACCTTGAGGTTTGGGATCGCGCCGCGGCCGATGAGGACGATGACGATGAGGCCCTGCTGGACCTCTTCTTCTCGTAAGGGCAAGGCACGGGTAACGGATGGAGCGTGGGATCTTGACACAAGAATATCGGCATGAACCTGTCATGCTCGGCGAAGTGCTTGAGTCGCTACGGCTAAAGAGCGGCTCCGTTGTCTGCGATTGCACCCTTGGCGGTGCCGGCCATTCGGTAAAGATGGCCGCGCAGGTGGGGGAGACGGGCCTTTTGCTCGGCGTCGATCAGGACGACATGGCCCTCGAGGCCGCTGGCGCCCGTCTGGACCGCGAGGTTCCCGGCGTTCCGCACCAGCTGCTGAAGGGCAACTTCGGCGACTTGGACGAGCTGCTTTGCTCGGCCGAGGTGCCCGGGGTCGATGGCTTCCTGTTCGATTTGGGTGTTTCGTCGCCGCAACTCGATATCCCTGGCAGGGGCTTTTCGTATAACGAGGACGCCCCATTGGACATGCGGATGGATCCGGGTAATAACACCTTAAACGCAGCTGAGGTCATCAACACCTATAACGAACACGACCTCGCCCGGATTCTACGCGTCTACGGCGAAGAGAAGTTCGCCTCGCAGATCGCGCGCGAGATCGTGCGCCGCCGCGAGCAAGAACCGATCGAAACCACCGGCCAATTTGTCGAGATCATCAAGGCGGGTATCCCGGCTGCCGCTCGTCGGCATGGCGGACACCCGGCCAAGAAAAGTTTCCAGGCCATTCGCATCGAGGTCAATCACGAGCTCGATGTGCTCGAACGAGGGCTTGATGCCGCCACCAGATGGCTCAACCCGGGCGGACGTATCTGCGTCATCTCGTATCACTCGCTTGAGGACCGTATCGTAAAGAACCACTTTAAGGAGATGAGCCAGGGGTGCACGTGTCCGCCGGAGATTCCGGTGTGCGTGTGCGGCAACGTGCCGATACTCAAGGTCATCACCCGCAAACCCTTGGTTGCCCAGCCTGATGAGGTTGAGCGCAACCCTCGGGCGAGATCAGCCAAAATCCGCGTGGCGCAGCGTCTGTAGGCGCGACCGCGCGATATTGGACCTCCCGCTCGCACCATAAACGAAGCTTAAACACACTACCAACGTACTCGGGATGGGAGGCGGCATATCATGGGCTACAACACTTCAAGCGCAGCACTCGCCTATGATATGAACGCCATGCCCGCCTATCGTGAGACGCCGCAGGCTCCCGCTGCTCCCCGTGAGCAGCGCACGCCGCGCTTTGATGTCTACACGGGCGCGGGCCGTCAGGCAAACCAGGCGGTAAGCCCGGTTTTCATGAGCGTTCTTAAAACGTTTTGCATCATTGCGGCTATCTTCATGACGATCGGCGTCGCCCGCGTGGCGCTCGCCGGCGTTACGGCCCAGGTGCTCAACAGCAACGCCGAGCTTACCAACACGCTCGAAAAGGCGACCGATGAGAGCTCCGACCTGGAGGTCATGCATTCGGTCTATGGCGCCGACACGCGCATTCGCGACCTTGCGGGCGCTTATGGCATGGTGGAGCCCAGCGAGAGCGTTACACTTGACTTTTCGCAGGATGCAGCCGCGGGCGCCAACGCGACCGCGACCGCTCAGTAGCAAGACGGTAGCTGAGTATGACAAATGACTATCGCCGCGGTTCCGATGGGGGCCGCGGTTCTGGACGTCCCTCGTCGCGGGGACGTTCTGGTTATCAAGGAACGGGTCGGCAATCTTACAACGCCGGGCGGTCCCGTGGCAACGACCCGGCGTCGCGACTTCGCGGCTCGGGCGGCCCTCAAGTGCATAACACCAGGTCGCGCAAGAGTTCGTCGACCGAATGGCTCACAGGCACGCCTCTGCCTCGCCGCAAAGCCGTCATGGGTTTCATTGGGTTTGGCTTGGGCTTGGGCGTCTTTCGTCTTGCCGACTATCAAATTGTCGAAGCCGATAAACTGCGCGAGCGTGCCGATGCGCGCCGCCTGCTTGCGCAGACCCTCTATGCCAAACGTGGCACCATCTACGACCGCAACGGCAACGTGCTGGCGTCGTCGGTCGAATGTCGCAACATCGCCGTGAACCCGCAGCTTGTCGAGGATGTCGACAAGACGGTGTCGGCGCTGGTCAAGGCAACTGGAATCGATAAAAAGACCTGCCGCAAGCTCGTCGAGTCCGATGGCACCTGGGTGTATATCAAGCGCCAGGTGGACGAAGACGATGCTGCGGCGCTGGAGAAGAAGAATCTGCCCGGCGTGCTTTTTGAGCAGGCCATGAAGCGCGTATATCCATACGGCAATCTGGCATCGCAGGTGCTGGGTGTAGTGAATGTAGACAACGACGGCTTGACGGGTCTCGAAAAGCAATACAACAAGCTTCTGACCGGCACGAACGGTTCTCTCGTGCGCGAGCGCGCGAGGGACGGCAGCTATATCGCGGGCGGTGCCTATAAAAAGGTGGCTGCGGTCGACGGCGTTGATATCGTGACGACGCTCGACGTCAATATCCAGCGAGCGGCCGAGGATGCCCTGGCAGAGGCAGTTGAGAAGACTAAGGCCAAGAACGGCTCGGCGCTGGTCACCGATCCTACGACAGGCGAGATCTTGGCAGCCTGCTCGTATCCGACTTACGACCAGACCGATCTGGAAAACGCCAAGACCGAGGATATGAACTTGCGCCTGGTCACCGACGCCTACGAGCCCGGCTCGGTCTTTAAGACGCTCGTGGCGGGCGCCGGCTTCGACTTGGGTGTCGTGCGATCGAGTACGTCGTTTGAGGTGCCGGCGAGCATCAAGGTGGGCGACGATACCGTTACCGATGCCGACAAGCGCGACTATGGCATGACCATGGATGTGCGCGAGATGATGCGCCGTTCGTCCAATGTGGGCTTTGTCCTGGTGGGGCGCAAGATCGGTGCCGACGACTTTGCCGCCTATGTGGACAAGTGGGGCATCGGTCACAGCTCCGGTGTCGATTTTCCGGGCGAGAGCCTGGGCATCGTCAAGGAGCGTGACCAGTATGACGGCGCCACGCTGGGCTCGATGAGCTTTGGACAGGCGCTGTCCGTCTCGCCGATTGAGATTGCACGTGCCGTGGGCGGCATCGCCAACGGCGGCGTGATGATGACCCCGCACTTCTATAAGTCCAGCAAAGGCGACGAGAAGGACTGGGGCGAAGGCGAACGCGCGATTTCTGAGGACGCCGCATCCCAGGTGACATCGTGCATGCAGACGGTCGTGTCCGAGGGAACGGGCGTTGGCGGCGCGGTTGACGGCTATGACGTGGCGGGTAAGACCGGTACGGCCGAACGTGCCGACGAGAACGGCGGCTACCTCAAGGAGAACTACATGTCGTCCTTTATGGGCTTTGCACCGGCACAATCGCCCAAGGTGCTGTGCTATATCACGCTCGACGGAACGCCGAGCGGCTCAGATGCCGCTGCGGTGCCGTTCCAGTCCATTATGGCCAACGCGCTCGACGTGCTGGGTATCCCGCGCACGAGGTAGGGGGTTACAATCTTTGGGGCGTGGTTTGTTGTCCCATATGAGGGGTGTTCACATGCCCTGCACCACGCATGCGCGGCGCTGGGATACAATACGCCGATAGCATTATTAGGTTTACAGGGGAGCTGCAATGATAGAGATCGCCGTCAACAACCTCGCGGCCGCAACAGGGGCCCGAACCGTGACGGGAGAAGCCGATCGGGTATGCCGCGGGTGCGTTATCGACTCGCGTCAGGTCGAGGAAGGGACGATTTTCGTCGCCTTTCCCGGTGAAAACGTCGACGGCAATGATTTTGCTTCCCGTGCCGTCCAGTCGGGTGCCGGCGCCGTCGTGATGACGCGTGAGCCCGAGGCTGAGCTGGTCTCGCTGGCGCAGGACAAGGGCTGTGCCATCTTGCTGACCGATGATCCCGAGGAGTTTCTGCTGCGTTTGGCGCACGCGTACCGTCTGGAGCTTGGCTGCCTGGTCGTTGGCATTACCGGTTCCATCGGCAAGACGACGACCAAGGACGTGCTCGCCGCCGTGCTCGCCAAGCGCTATCGTGTCTGGGCCACCAAGGGCAATTTCAATAACCTGATCGGCATGCCGCTCACGGTGCTTTCCGCTCCGGCCGATACCGAGGTCCTGGTGCTCGAGATGGGCATGAACCATTTCCACGAGATTGAGCGCCTGTCCCAGTCCGCCAATCCCAACCTTGCCATCGTGAGCAAGATTGGCACCTCTCATATCGGCATTTTGGGTAGCCGCGAGAACATCGCCCGCGCTAAGGCCGAGATTGTCCAGGGTATGTGCGCCGCTGGCGACTTCTTGCCGCTGCTGGTTTTGGGCGGCGAGGACGACTTTACGCCGTTCATTCGCGATACGTTCGCCCAGCCTGCTGGTATCGACGTGATGCTGGCCGGCGTCTCGGACGATGATGAGGTCCGTGCCCGCGACGTTCGTGTTGATGACGAGGGCCGTCCGGTCTTTACGCTCGATTTTGGCCAGGGTGAGACGATCGATACCATGCTTGCCATCCCCGGCGTGCAGTCCGTTCCTAATGCCGTTAAGGCCGCCGCGGTTGCCTATCGCTTGGGCGTGACGCCCGAGCAGATCGATGCTGCCTTTAGGGGCCTCACGATCACCGGTCACCGCCAGGAGATCAAGCGCGCCAAGAGCGGTGCCCGCGTCATCGACGATTCCTATAACGCCAGTGCCGAATCCATGGCTGCTGGCCTCGATCTGCTGTGCTCGCTTTCGTGCACGGGGTCTCGTATGGCGATCCTGGGCGAGATGGGCGAGATGGGCGATGAGGCTCCTCGCATGCATGAGCTCGTGGGCGCCTATGCCGCCGCCAAGAAGCTCGACATGCTGGCGTGCGTGGGTGGTGAGCTGGCCCAGCTTATGGCCGATGCCGCGCGCATGATGGGCATGGACGAGGACCGCATCCAGGTGTTCTCCGATTATCAGCAGGTGCTCGACCGCATGGGCGGCGCGCTTGAAAAACATGATGTTGTACTGGTCAAGGGTTCCCGCTTTGTTGAGCTCGACCGCTTTGTGGAAGGTGTGTGCTAGCCCATGTTCGGCAATCCCTCGTATCCAACGTATCAGGCTTTTTTGGGGCTTGGCATCGCCGCTGCCATTGCGCTGCTGCTCATGCCGTGGTGGATCAAGCTGCTCAAGGTCGAGGGTATCGGCCAGCAGGTTCGTGCCGACGGCCCCAAGCGTCATTTGGTTAAGCAGGGAACGCCCACCATGGGTGGCGTTGTCATTCTCGTCGCGATTTCGCTGACCTGCCTGCTGATGGGCAAGCTCACCACCGAGCTCGTGCTTGTGCTGCTCGCCACGCTGGCGACCGGCGTGCTGGGCCTGATCGACGACCTGACCTCCGTTACGCATGGGCGCTCGCTCGGTCTGACGCCTCATGCCAAGATGATCGGCCTAACCATTATCTGTGTCACCTTTACGGTACTTGCCGTCAACTGGTGCGGCGTCGCCCCCGAGATTCGTTTTCCCGGCGGCCTGACGATTGACCTTGGCGTGCTTTCGACCACCATCTGCGGCCTTTCGTTCCCGTGGCTCTACATTGTCTTTTGCTGGCTGATGATCGCCGGTCTTTCTAATGCCGTGAACCTGACCGATGGCCTTGACGGTCTTGCCGGCGGCACCTCCATGATTGCCATGCTCGCCATGGCTGCCATGGCGTTTTTGCACGGAGACGTGAACCTGTCCATCTTCTGCACCGCGTGTGCCGGTGCCTGCTTGGGCTTTCTGTGGTTCAACTGCTATCCGGCGAGCATCTTTATGGGCGATACCGGCTCGCTTGCCCTGGGCGCCGCGTTTGCCTGCACGTCCATCATGACCAACACCGAGGTCGTCTCCCTCATCATCGGCGGCCTGTTTATCGTTGAGACCCTGTCGGTCATGATTCAGGTTGTCTACTTCCACTTTACGCACAAGCGCGTCTTCCTTATGGCGCCCATCCATCATCATTTCGAAAAGAAGGGCTGGGCCGAGACCAAGGTCGTCATCCGTTTTTGGATTATCGCTGCGGCCTTTGGTGCCGTTGGCCTTGCCCTGTTCTTCCAGTTGGGATAGTGGTCTTTCATGCCTCTTGCTGATGTCTTTAGCCTGCTCGTTTTGGGTCAGGGCAAATCCGGTCTCGATGTCGCCCGCTGGGCGCTGGCACATCCCGAGCGCGTAAGCGCCGTTACCGTGTATGGCGGCGGCACCTCTGAGCCCAATGACGCCACGCGTGCGCTCGAGGCTGCTGGTGCGTCGTTTGTCTATGGGACCGAACAGGTCGAGGGCGCCTATGACGTATGCGTGACGTGCCCGGGCATCTCGGAGTTCTCGGGCTTCTTTAAGGCCGGGCGCGAGCATGCCGCCCAGATTATGGGCGAGCCCGAGTTTGCCTATCGCCTGTCGCCCGATAACTGGATTGCCATCACGGGCACCAACGGCAAGACGACCACCACGTCGCTGACTGATTATCTGCTTAAGGCTGCCGGCGAGGCCAGCGTTGCTGTCGGCAACATCGGCGAGCCGCCGGTCAACGAGATTGACGGCCGAGCCCACAACGAGTGGTTTGTGGCTGAGCTCTCGAGCTATCAGATTGCTACGACAACCGAGCTCCACCCCCGCGTGGCGGTGCTGCTCAACATCACTCCCGACCACTTGGGCTGGCATAAGAGCCATAAGAACTATGCGCTTGCCAAGATCAAACTGTTTGACAATATGGTCGATGACGATCTGGTGGTTGTCGACGTCGAAGACGCCGGCATTCACGAGTTCGATGAGTACATCTACACGCCGGGTCGTCGCATCTGCAAGGTTGCCTTTGACGAGCCTGAGGGCGAGGATGCCGCCTTTGTGCGCGATGGCAAGATGATCGTGCGTCTGAAGGGCGTCGAGACTCAGCTTGTCGCCACGTCCGAGCTCAAGATCTCGGGCCATCACAATGTTATCAATGCCCTGTGCGCTGCCACGGCTGCCCTGGCAGTCGGTGCCGATGTCGATGGTGTCTGCCGCGGTCTGGCCTCGTTCCAGCCGCTCGAGCACCGCGTGGAGCCGTGTGGCGAGATTGACGGCGTGCGCTACGTCAACGATTCCAAGGCGACCAACACCGATGCGGTCGAGAAGGCACTGACGGCATTTCCCGATGACGACGTGATCTTGCTGCTCGGCGGCCACGATAAGGGCACGCCGCTCACGGACTTCGCGCGCGTTGTTATGGATAACGTACGCTCGGTCGTCTGCTTTGGCGATGCGCGCGAGCGCTTCACCGCCGCTATGGACGAGGCTGATGTCGATGGCGATGTGGATATCGCCCAGGCGGATGACCTGCGCGACGCCGTGGACGTTGCCCGTTCGCTTTCGAGCCGTGGTGACGTGATCTTACTATCACCTGCCTGCTCTTCGTTCGATGAGTTCTCGGGCTATGAGGAGCGCGGCCGCGTGTTTAAGGACTACGTGGCTCAGCTTGCCGCTGCGGCGAAATCGCAAATGGAATAGGGGTTGCGGTGAGAGAGGAGAGCCCCCGACAAGGTATGAGGAGGCCCGACTCGGACCGTGCTTCCTCACGTCGCATCACACCGCGTTCCAGCCGCGGCGGGCAGTCGTTTAGCGAACGCTATATTGCCGGCGTTCCCGCCCGTATCATGCGCCCCCGTTTGATATTCATGGCCTGCTTGTTTACCTTGGTGTGCTTTGGCCTGCTGATGGTGTACTCGGCGTCTTCGGTCGAGGCGCTGCACGAGAATGGCTCGGCGACGTTTTTTCTGGGTCGACAGGCCGCGTTTGCCGTGGTCGGTGTTCTGGCACTGATTGCCATCGTGCGCGTTTTGCCGGACAGCTGGTTTGGGGAGGATGTGCTCAGGATCTTCCTTATCGGCATGATAGGGCTACTGCTTCTGGTGTTCTTGGTGGGCAGCGGCAGCCGCGGCGCCACGCGCTGGCTCAACATCGCCGGTATTCAGTTCCAGCCTTCCGAGTTTTTAAAGCCATTTGCCATTGCGTATTCGGCCATCATGCTTGATCGCTTCTTTTCGCCCGGTGGCAACATCAACGAATTCCTTCGCAAGATGGGCATCTACCTGGGCATTTCGCTCTTTCTGATCTTTATCCAGCCCGATTTCGGTACTGTCCTGATCATCCTGTTGACCCTCATGTGCATGGCGTTGTTTGCGGGTCTCGACCCCAGATTTATCATCGGCGTGCTAATCTTCGGCATTCTCGTGATCGTGATTGCGCTTGTCGCAGAGCCGTACCGTATGGTGCGTATTCAGGTTGCCTTGAACCCTTGGGCCGACGAGTATGGTGACGGCTATCAGGCCACGCTTGCCATCATGGCCTTTGCCTCGGGCGGTCTGTTCGGCCGTGGCATCGGCAACTCAACCATGAAGTACTCGTATCTGCCCGAGGCGCACAATGACTACATCCTGGCCATCATTGGCGAGGAAGTCGGTTTTGTCGGAACCGTGCTGTTCTTCTTGGTGTTTGCGATGCTGATCTACTCGGCGTTTCGCATTGCCGAGCAGGCGACCGATCGTCGGGGCGCGCTCATGGCGTCTGGCTCCGCGGTCATTCTCGCGGTGCAGTTTTTGATTAACGCGCTGGGCATCCTCAACGTGTTTCCCATGACGGGCAAACCGTTGCCGTTTATTAGCTACGGCGGTTCGTCGATTATTGTGTCGCTCATGCTTGCCGGGTTGATCCTGCGCGTTTCGTACGAGAGCGCCCGCCGCGATGAGTATGACCGCCGCCGTGAGAGCTTTGCCGTTATGGATGAGAGTACCGCCGGCGTGCCCCACGTGCGCGGCGAGCGATCTTCGCGTAACGGTTTTACCGTCCTGGATGGCTCTGCGACCGACCCCGCAGCCCGCCCGCGTCAGCGAACGGCGCCGCAAGGTCGTCCTCAGCGCCCCACTCCTCGCAATGCGGGCGGCGGATATAATCGAATCGATTTGAACTCAGACCCGTCGGCGCGTCTGCGTACCGACGACCAGGGACCGCGTGTACGAAGGGACTACCATGACCGATAAAATGACCGTTGCTATTGCAGCCGGCGGCACGGCAGGGCACATCAACCCCGCGCTCGCCTTGGCCGAAGAGCTGCGTGGCCGTGGCCACCACGTTGTGTTCGTGGGCCAGTCGCGCAAGCTCGAGGGTCGTCTGGTCCCCGAGGCTGGGTTTGATTTTGTGCCCATTACGGTCACAGGCTTCGACCGCTCCCGTCCTTGGACGGCGCTGACCTCGCTGTGGCGTGTCAACAAGGCCAAGCGTGCGCTCGCCAGTCATTTTTCAAAGGTTGGCAAGCCCGATGCCGCCATTGGTTTTGGTGCCTATGTCGAGGTTCCGCTGCTGGGGTGGTGCAAGGGCGCGGGCGTTCCGTATCTGCTGCATGAGCAGAACTCTGTTCCGGGCCTGGCCAACAAGATGATGAACTCCCACGCCGCCCGCGTGTGCATCTCGGTGCCGGCAGCGCGTTCGGTCTTTGAGCGCGAAGGTGACCCTGACCACGTGCTCATGACCGGCAACCCCGTACGTCGCTCGGTAATCGAGGGCGATCGCGCTCGCGGCCGCAAGGCACTTGGCGTTCCCGAGGACGCTACGCTGCTGCTCGTCTTTGGCGGTTCACTTGGCGCCCAGCACCTCAACGAGCGCGTGGCTTCGCTCAAAAACGAGCTGCTTTCGCGCAAGAACCTCTATGTGTTGCATTCGACGGGTGCCGACGGCTTTGAGGAGACCGAGCGCGCTTTGGCGCTGACGCCCGAGGAGGCGAAGCGTTACCGCGTCCAGCCTTACATCGACAACATGGGCGATATGCTGGCTGCTGCCGATTTGGTGCTCTCGCGTTCGGGCGCATCGAGCGTGGCCGAGATTGCTGCACTCGCCGTGCCTTCGGTGCTCGTGCCGTACCCGCACGCCACGGCCGATCACCAAACCACCAATGCCCGTTATCTGGTCGACGCCGGGGCCGGCGTGCTCTGCGCCGATGCCGATATCGACGGTTCTGCCTTTGCCGATGAGCTGCTGCACCTGGTCGATGACGCGGCGGCACGCGACGCCATGCGTCAGGCGGCGCGTGGTCTGGCTCAGGATAGGGCCGCCGCTCTTCTGGCGGATGCGGTAGAGGGTTTGCGTTAGTTAGACGGGATATCGTCGGTCGCCCTCGCGCTGATGCGGTAGGTGCGGTACAGTTAACGGGTTACAGGCAGTGTTTACGCAAGGAGTACACGAGCACATGGCTGATTCCCAGACTGCAACCTCCGCGCCCGAGTTTAAGAGCGCCCACTTTATCGGTATCGGCGGCGCCGGCATGAGCGGCATCGCCCTCGTTCTGCACGAGCGCGGTTATGCCGTTACCGGCTCCGACCTTAAGACGTCACGTTATATCCGCCAGCTTACCCGCGCTGGTGTGAAGGTGCATGTGGGCCATGAGGCCGCCACGATCGACGAGGTCAAGCCCGACGTGGTTGTTGTCTCTACCGCTATTCCGGAGTCCAACCCTGAACTCGTGCGCGCTCGCGAGCTTGGTATTCCCGTGTGGCCCCGTGCCAAGATGCTCTCTGCTTTGGGCCACGGCTACACCACCGTCGCTGTTGCCGGCACGCATGGCAAGACCACCACGTCTTCGATGTGCGCCACCATGCTCGACCGCATGGGTCTGGATCCGAGTTTCTTGATCGGTGGCATCGTCGAGGGCTATGACACGAACGGCAAGAACGGCTCGGGCGACTACTTTGTCGCCGAGGCCGACGAGTCCGACAGCTCCTTCCTGTTCCTGAACCCCAACGTAGTCATTGTGACCAACGTCGAGGCCGACCACCTCGATCACTACTCGGGTATCGAGGAGATCGAGGCAACTTTCGCCAAATTCATGAGCCTGGTGGGCGAGGACGGCACCGTCATCGTCTGCGGTGAGGACCCGCATCTGGTCGAGCTCGCCAAGTCGACGGGCCGTCACGTGCTTTCCTACGGCTTTGCCGAGAGCAACGACATCGTCTGCATGCACCCGGATGTCAAGGGCATCCAGAGCGACTTTATCGTTCGCTTTGAGGACGGCACTGAGCACGCTGTGGAGATCAAGAGCAATCCCGGTCGCCACAACATGCTCAACGCCACGGCGGTGCTCACCGTCGCCCATGTCCTGGGCCTTGACATCGACGCCGCCGCCAAGGCGCTCTCGAGCTTTGAGGGCGTCCGCCGTCGCTTTACCCACGTGGGTGATATCGATGGCATCACCGTGGTCGATGATTACGGCCATCACCCCACCGAGATCAAGGCGACGCTTGCTGCCGCTTCGTCGCTGGGCTACAAACACGTCGACGTCGTGTTCCAGCCGCACCGCTATTCGCGCCTGCAGGCCCTGTGCGACGACTTTGCCGATGCATTTGCCAATGCCGATAAACTGCTGCTGATTGATGTGTTCTCGGCTGGCGAGATGCCCATTCCGGGTGTCACCTCTAAGATGCTCGCCGATACCGTGCGCGCCAAGCATCCTGGCAAGGAGGTCGTGTACTGCTCCAGCCGTCTTGAGCTCAATCAGGAGCTCGAGCAGATGGTGGGCGAGGGCGACCTGCTGCTCACCATGGGTGCCGGTGACGTTACGACCGTCGGTCCCGAGTTCATTGAGTATCTGACTGCCAAGAAAGACGCTTAAGTCTAATGGGTCTGTTTAACGCCGTCATGGCGCTCTCGGGCATGATCGACACGGATGTGATCGAGGACGAGCGCCTTGCGCGTCATACGAGCTATCGTATCGGCGGCAAGGCCGACCTCTTTGTGACGTGCCATAGCTATCATGCCCTCCGCCGCGCCGTGGCGGTGCTCGATCGCGAACAGGTGCCGTGGGTCATCATCGGCAAGGGCTCCAATCTGCTGGTTGCCGATGGCGGTTATCGCGGTGCCGTCATTTCGCTCGGACGTGAGTTTCAGCGCACGGTTGTTGCCGATGACGGTTGTACGCTGACGGTCGGTGCGGGCGTGATGTTTGCGCGCCTGGTCAACGATGCCCTGTCGCGTAGCCTCTCGGGCCTTGAGTTTGCCGTTGGCATCCCTGGTTCGGTCGGCGGTGCGATATCTATGAATGCCGGCACACGGACCGAGTGGATTGGCTCGCTGGTTGAGGATGTCGTAACGTTTGACCCGGCATCCGGTATCAAGCATTATGCGGGGTCCGAGATCACTTGGGGCTACCGCGAATGTAGCCTTCCCCGCAATGAGATCATCCTCGAGTGCGTGCTCAAGCTTAAACCAGCGCCCAAGGCCGACATTCGCGAGCGCATGGAACGGTATCTGACGAGGCGCAAGCGTACGCAGCCCATGGGTCGCGCATCCTGCGGGTCGGTCTTTCGTAACCCGCCCGATGCGAGTGTGGGCAAGCTTATCGAGGATTGTGGATTAAAGGGTTTTTCGATTGGCGGCGCGGAAGTTTCGCCCGTTCACGCTAATTTTATCGTTAATAACGGAACTGCCTCGGCCGATGACGTTGCCGCGGTTATCAGACATGTGCACGGAAAGGTGAGGGAGGCGTATGGCATCGAGCTCAGACCGGAAGTTAAATTCCTCGGCTTCTAGAGCATCGAAACCCACCTTCCGCCGCGCCGGAGGGCGTTCCGGCGCGCCTGCCAAACTTCAACGCAATACCGTCGCGCACTCTAAGTCTGTCGGGCATGCTCGACAGGCCGGGCGTCCGGTCGTCGGCTCTCAGCTCGGTAATCGTCCGGCCGAAAAAAAGTCCTCGCGTCCCTCGGTGACGTCAAAGCCTGTTATGGGCGCCAAGCCTGCCCGTCCCATGGCAGCTCCTAAGCCCTCGACGGGAACTAAAGCGGCGCGTCCGGGTCTCACGCTGGGCGCATCGAAACCGCGCTCGCTGACATCGGTGCCGGCTACCGCCAAGAAGCCTTCGGGTAAAAAAGGCGTCAACCCGTTGTCTTCACTTGGGGCGATGGCAAATAAAACATCAGACGCCGCTTCTGTCGTTACAGGCAAAGGCAAAATCGTGGGCGGCGTTCTGACCGTCTTGGCCGTGCTCGTCGTCGTTGCCGTCGTGGTGATCAACTCTGGATTGTTTACCGCCACTGATATTCAGATTCAAGGCAGCGAGCATGTGACGAAGCACGATGCTATCCAGCTGATCGATTTGCCCGAGGGAACGTCGCTTTTTAATGTCGATCCCGACCAGATTACCGAGGACCTCAAGCAGAACCCGTGGGTCTCGGGCGTGGATGTCCAGCGTCAGTTCCCGCATACGCTCATCATTACGCCCATGGAGCGCAAGGTCATCGCAATTGCCTATATCAGCTCCGATGACCTAGCCTGGGCCATCGGGGATGATGACACCTGGATCGCCCCGCTGTCGACGTCGGTCGAAGTGGACGACCAGGGCAACGTCATCACGACGGGGCAGGGCTCAAATACCCTGACCGGCATTGATGCCGCACTGGCGCTCGCTAAGCACTATGGCGCAGTGTTGTTGACTGATGTCTCGGCGGATGTCGCTCCGGTTTCCGGCCAGGCAGTGAGCTCCAAGGCCGTTAAGGCTGGCTTGGATTATGTGCGTGGTTTTTCGAGCGAGTTCTTGGGACAAGTCAAGGATATTTCCACGCCTTCGGTCGAAGCCATCTCGGCAAACCTCAATAACGGCATTGAGGTGTCGCTGGGCGATTCGAACGATATCGTCAAGAAGGAGCGCGTAGTCACCAAGCTGCTTTCGCAGGTAGAGGGCGTAACGTATATCAATGTGCGCTCTCCGGGTAACTATACATTTAGGAACGCTCCGACCTCGTAGCGCTGGTTGATGCTTTGTTGAGGGGCCATACCACGCCGTTTATCTGGTTTGTTTGGTTTTCACGGTCAATTATTTGACTGATACGTTCATAATGTGCAAACATAATACGGTTTACCTTTGCATTTACTTTCAACCTGAAGGTTAATGTGCGCAGGGGTCGACCCATGCTATGGCTATAACCTTTGTTCGGAGGACCGACATGCACGAGACAGAGATCAACAACTACCTTGCCGTCATTAAGGTGGTCGGCGTCGGCGGCGGCGGTACCAACGCGGTCAATCGAATGATCGAAGAGGGCATCCGCGGCGTCGAGTTTGTTGCCATCAACACCGATGCTCAGGCACTCGCGATCTCTGATGCCGATATCAAGGTGCACATCGGCACCGACCTTACCCGCGGCCTGGGCGCCGGCGCCAACCCCGAGGTTGGCCGCAAGGCTGCCGATGAGTCCCGCGACGACATTGCCGAGGCGCTCGCTGGTGCCGACATGGTGTTCATCACCTGCGGCGAGGGCGGTGGCACCGGTACCGGCGCTGCTCCCATCGTTGCCGATATCGCGATGAACGAGGTCGGTGCGCTGACCGTCGCCGTCGTGACCAAGCCCTTCACCTTCGAGGGCCGCAAGCGCAAGAAGAGCGCCGAGGAGGGCATTAAGACCCTCTCCGATTGCGTCGACACCATGATCGTCATTCCTAACGATAAGCTGCTCGACATCGCCGAGAAGAAGACCACCATGCTCGAGGCCTTCGCGATTGCCGATGGCGTCCTTTCCCAGGGCACCCAGGGTATCACCGACCTCATCACCGTCCCCGGTATCATCAACCTGGACTTCGCCGATGTTAAGACCATCATGAAGCAGGCCGGTACCGCCATGATGGGTATCGGTACCTCTTCTGGGGACACCCGTGCCGTCGATGCTGCCCAGCAGGCCATCTCCAGCCCGCTGCTCGAGAGCTCCATCGATGGCGCCACGCGCGTGCTGCTTTCCATCGCCGGTTCCAAGGACCTGGGCATCCAGGAGATCAGCGACGCCGCCGACGTTGTCGCCAACGCCGTCGACCCCGAGGCCAACATCATCTTCGGTACCGTTGTCGACGAGTCCCTGGGCGATCAGGTGCGTATCACCGTCATCGCTACGGGCTTCTCCGACTCCAACGTCAACCGTCAGGATGAGCTCTTTGCTGCTCAGCAGTCTCAGAGCAAGGCCGCTGCCTCCGCTGAGCCGCAGCGCACCGCTCCGGTTGCCAGCCCGGCTCAGGCCGCTCCGACCCGCAACGTCGGTGGTACCGAGCTGCCCAACTTTGGCAACGACCAGTTCGAGCTTCCCGACTTCCTGAAGCGCGGTAGCTTCTAGTTCGTTTTTCTCAACGACCTGCACGGGGTGTGTCCATTTGGATGCACCCCTTTTTGTTTCTCGTTTGTAAACGAAAGCCTCCAATCTCCTTACGTTCCCTTTACGTTTGGTCCCTACCGCTGCGGGTATCCTTTTAAGGAAGTATGACAGCCGTATAAACGCGGACTGCGCGGCGACGCCGCGGTACTTGTGTTATTAGGAGGCTTTAGTATGGCAGCACGTGCGGACAACGTTTCGCGTGTCGACCATGATGGAGTTACGTTGGTGGAAGGCGCGACATCCGATGTTCGCTTTGCCTTCACCGAGCGCGCCGGTGGTGTTTCCGAAGATGCGTACTCCTCACTCAACTTGGGCTCGCATGTTGGCGATGACCCCTTTGCTGTTCAAGAAAATCGTCGTCGCGCGCTCGAGGCTATGGGTGCCGCCGAGTGCGAGCACAACCTGCTCGTTCCCAATCAGGTACATGGTGACCATATCGTTACGGTGACTTCGAACGGCGCCGACGATCTTGAGGCTGTTCGCGAGCAGATTGCCGAGGGCTGCGATGCCATCGTCTGTACGGCCCATGACGTGCCCGTGCTGCTCTGCTTTGCCGACTGCGTTCCCGTGGTGCTGGTGGCCCCTGGCGGATTTGCCGTGGTGCACTCCGGTTGGAAGGGCACGATTGCACGTATTTCTGCCAAGGCGTGCCAGGCGCTTTGCGATGCTGCCGGCTGCGGTGCGAGCGACGTTTCCGCCTATATCGGCCCCCATATCTTGGCTGACGAATATGAGGTATCCCAGGAACTCATGGATCGCTTTGCCGTCGAGTTCTCTTGCATCGATGCGAGTGCCTCTCGCATGCTCGATCTTTCCGCTGCCATTTGTGAGGCGCTGGTAGATGCCGGTGTGGACGCGGATAATATCGTGGATACCCAGCTTTCGACTGTGCGTCAGAACGACCGCTTTTATTCCTACCGTAACGAGGACGGCACCTGTGGGCGCCATGCTGCGATCGGCGTGATGCTATGAGAAAGATCGTATCGGTCCTGAGCGCCGCTGTGCTTACGCTTGCGCTGTGCGCCTGTTCTTCGGGATCTTCTACCTCTTCCATTACCGTGGCCGGCTCCACGACCTGCCTTCCTATCGCCGAGATTGCGGCAGAGGGCTTTAAGGAGGAGACCGGCATCGACGTGCTCGTTTCCGGTTTGGGCTCTTCCGCTGGCATCGAAGCCGTCAGCGCTGGCACGGCCGATATCGCCAGCTCCTCCCGTGGACTCAATGCCGACGAACAGGATTTGGGCCTGACTCCCATCGTCATTGCCCACGACGGTATCGCGGTCATCGTGAACGACGATAACCCGGTCGATAACCTCTCGACCGAGCAGCTCCGCGATATTTACGCCGGCAAGATCACCAACTGGAAAGAAGTCGGTGGCGAGGACCTGAGGATTCAGGTCATCAACCGAGATGAGGCGTCCGGCACGCGTGAGGCCTTTCGCACCATCGTGATGGACGGCACCCCGTTCGATCGCCGCTCGGCCGTTCTTTCGGGCACGGGCCAGGTGCGCGACGTGGTATCTCGTTCGCGCGGTGCCATTGGCTACATTTCGCTGGGCTTCGTCGATAGCCTCAACGCCAAGACCTCGGTCAAGGCCGTCTCGGTCAATCATGTTGAGGCGTCCGAGAAGACGGTCGCGAGCGGCGGCTATCCCATCTCGCGCGACCTTTACTTCTTTGTGAAGGGTGCGCCTTCGCAGCAGGCGCAGGATTACATCGACTACGTGACGTCCGAAAAGATGGACAAGCAGATTCGCGAGGCGGGCTTTATTCCCGTCACCAACGACGAGAAGGGGAGTGAGTAGCATGGAAGCACAGGAAAACTCCCAGACTGAGCAGAATGCTCAGGCGCCCAAGAAGCGCGAGCTGGCGCTCGTATCGCGCAGCACCTATATCAAGGAGAAGGCGCTGCAGTGGATTTTCTTTGCCTGCGCGTTCTTGGCGGTTGTTACCGTCATCCTGATTTTTGTCTTTACCACGTACTCGGCGCTGCCCGTCTTTACCGACATCGGTCTGGCGGACTTCTTTAGCTTTACGTGGGCGCCCTCTGAGGGCCACTACGGCATCGTGTCGCTGCTTGCCGGCTCGGGTCTGGTGACCGTCGGTGCGCTCGCCATGGGTGTGCCCCTAGGCGTGGGCACGGCCGTGTATCTGGTCGAGATCGCCAGCAAGCGCGTGCGCAAGCTCATCAGCCCTGCCGTTGACCTGTTGGCCGGCATCCCTTCTATCATCTATGGCTTCTTTGGCATGATCATCATCCGTCCGTTTATCGCGCAACTGACCGGTGGTCTTGGTTTTGGTGCGCTGACGGCGTGGTTCGTGCTTGCCATCATGATCGTCCCTACCATCACCACGCTCACCATCGATGCCCTCAATTCCATTCCCATGGGTATTCGCGAGGCATCGTATGCCATGGGTGCTACTAAGTGGCAGACCATCTATAAGGTCGTGTTACCTGCCGCCAAGCTGGGTATCGTGGATGCCATCGTGCTGGGTATGGGCCGTGCCATCGGCGAGACCATGGCCGTGCTCATGGTCGTGGGTAACGCCCCGGTTATTCCCGACAGCATTGCGAGCCCCATCTCGACGCTCACGAGCCAGATTGCGCTCGACATGAGCTATTCCTCGGGTCTGCATCGCTCGGCGCTGTTCGGCATGGGCGTGGTCCTGTTTATCATTTCCGCCACGCTGGTGGGCATCGTCCGCCTGGTTTCCAAGAAGAAGAGGGCGTAGGCTATGTCCGATTCCGTTGACACGACGGTCGATACGACCTCGTCGCGCGAGCGCATCAAGCGTGCCCTTTCCCACGGCAAGAAGGGCCGCATCAACAAGGACCTGTCCAACAAGATCATGCTTGGCGTGTTCCGTGCCGCGGCATACATCACCACGCTGGTGCTGGTCGCTATCATCGCCTACGTGGTCATCAACGGCCTGCCACACATCTCGCTCGACTTTATCTTCGGTTGGCCCCAGGGCGTCAACGCCGAGGGCGGAATTTGGCCCACGATCGTCTCGACCGTCTATGTGACGGCGCTCGCCATGCTTATCTGCACGCCGATTGCTGTGCTGGCAGCCGTCTATCTGGCCGAGTACGCCAAGCAGGGCAAGGTCGTCGAGCTCATTCGCTACGCTGCTGACGCTTTGGCCTCGGTGCCCTCCATCGTTATGGGCCTGTTTGGCTACGCCTTGTTTGTCGAGGCCATGGGCCTGGGCCTTTCGATGGTCTCGGCCGCTCTGGCGCTCGCGCTCTTGATGCTTCCCATCGTCATGCGCACCACCGAAGAGGCCATTCGCGCCGTCCCGCGCTATATCCGTTGGGGCGCGTACGGCCTGGGCGCCACCAAGTGGCAGGTTGTCTCCAAGATTGTGCTTCCTTCTGCCTTTGGCCGTATTGCCACGGGCATCGTCCTCGCCATCGGCCGCGCCATTGGCGAGACCGCGGTGGTGCTCTACACCATGGGCCAAGCCATCAATCTACCTATTTCGCCGCTCGATTCCGGCCGCCCCATGACGGTTCACCTGTACCTGCTTGCCAACGACGGCATCAACATGAACGCAGCCTACGGCACCGCGCTCTTGCTGATGGTGATCATTCTGGCCTTCAACCTGTTTGCGCGCTTCCTGTCGCGCAAGCGTCGCTAGTTAAGGAGTCCCATGTCCGTTTATCAGTCCGCTCCCACGCTGGAGCAAGCGGCCATTACGGCCAAGGATTTCAACTTTTGGTACGGTGACTTTCATGCGCTGACGGGGCTTGACCTCAACATCGCCAAAAACGCCATCACCGCCTTCATTGGCCCTTCGGGCTGCGGCAAGTCGACGTTTTTGCGCTGCATCAACCGCATGAATGATCTGATCGAGGGTACGCGCGTCGAGGGCACCATGACGCTCGACGGCAATGATATCTATGCCGAGGGCGTCGACCCGGTCGACCTCCGTCGTCGCGTGGGCATGATCTTTCAGCAGCCCAACCCGTTTCCCAAATCCATCTACGAGAATGTCGCCTTTGGCCCTCGTCTGCAGGGCGTGACTAGCAAAAGCGACCTCGATGACATCGTGGAAGAATCGCTCAAGCGCGCCAACCTCTGGAAAGAGGTATCCAATCAGCTCAACAAGGATGGTTTGGCGCTCTCGGGCGGTCAGCAGCAGCGTCTGTGCATCGCGCGCGTGCTTGCGGTGCAACCCGATGTTCTCCTGATGGACGAGCCCTGCTCCGCCATCGACCCCACGTCCGTCTCTAAGGTCGAGGATCTGATGGCCGAGCTGGCGCCCGAGATGACGATCATCATCGTCACGCATTCAATGCAGCAGGCAGCTCGTATCAGCGACTACACCGCATTCTTCTTGCAGGAAGTTGCCGGCGAGCCCGCCACGCTCATCGAGTATGGTCAAACCGACGCGATCTTCACCAGCCCGGTGGACTCGCGGACGGAAGACTATATCACCGGCCGCTTTGGCTGATCGGTGCGACTAGTCCCAAGCCGATCGGACCTAGTCCGGTGCGTATTCACTGTGCGGGCGGCATGACCGCACCCAACTGATTGGAGTGAACCATGCGCAAACTGTTTTCCCGTCAGCTCGTCGAGGCCCGTCACGAGATGCTGAGCATCTATGAGGCCGTCGATCTGGCCCTCCACGATGCCGTGAAGGCCTATGTGACCGACGACCGCAAGCTCGCCACCAAGACCAAGAAGCGCACGCTTTCGATTGACGCGCGCTGCGCCAACCTGGAGGCCGTCTGCTACAACCTGATCGCCACGCAGTCACCGGTTGCTTCCGACTTCCGCCTGCTTCAGACGATCATCTACGTCGACTTTAACCTGCAGCGCATGACCGATAAGGTCCGTCAGATCTGCCGTGCCACGCGTCATATGATCAAGGCCGACATCTCGCTGCCCCAGGAGCTTGTCGGCACGGTCGAGGCCGAGGCTGAGGCCGTCTACCAGGTGCTGGGCTCTTCGCTTTCTGCGCTCGTCACCAACGACATGTCCATCATCTGCAACTTGGCCGTCGAGGACGAGCCAGTGCACGCCGCCTACGAGAAGTTCTTCCGCACCTTTAACCGCATGGACACGGGCGATTTTATGGACGACGACAGCAACTATGACGACCTGCGCCGCGCCATCATGGTATCGCGCTATCTCGATCGCATCGCCTCGATTTCCATCGATGCCGCCTGCCGTCTGACCTTCCTGTTGACCGGACAGCGTATGACTGCCGGTGATATCGCCTGCACTGATGAGGATGAGCTCGAGAGCATGCGCGTGCCTTCGGGCGAGGGTGTTATCATGAGGCCCGCCGTCGACGCTCACTACGTTGCCAAGGTGCCCGCTAACGAGGTCAGCGAGGGTCTTCGCTACCTGCTCGATCATCTTGAGGACGAGGACGATGGCGAGGACGACGAGGAGTAAGTGACCCCGTTCGTCGAAAGATTGTAAATACCTAAGTGAGCGCGGCCTTGCACATGCGGGGCCGCGCTCTTGCGTTAGCATGGGACTACTTGTTTGGCTGTCAGCGGAGGCGATTAGCAATGGATAACTATTTGGACTTGATGCGCGCTCGCCGCGAGCAGATTCTGGAACGTTTTTATGCGGCGCTCGATCGCGCGGGCCGCCCCCACGACGCCGCGCGCCTCATTGCCGTGTCCAAGACCGTTGGTGTCGATGAGACCGTTGCCGCCATCCAGGCGGGGTATCGCCATTTTGCCGAGAACCGCCCGCAGGAGCTGGTTCGCAAGCTCACGGGTCTGGCGGAGCATCCGGAGCTGCCCGAGGTGCGCTTCGATATGATCGGCAACCTGCAGACCAACAAGATCAATGCGGTGCTGGGCTCAGCCGAGCTGATTCACTCGGTGGGTTCGCTGCATCTGGCGCAGGCGATCTCGAGCCGTGCTGTCCGCAAGATTGAGGCAGGCGAGCTCGCCGGCCCCCAGCGTGTGCTCATCGAGGTCAATGTGAGTGGTGAGGAGTCGAAGGGAGGCTTTTCGCCCGATGAGATTCGCGCCGCCGCGGGTGAGCTTGCGGAACTTGAGGGAATTTGCGTACAGGGGCTTATGACTATGGCGCCCCGGGGGAATAAGGATGTGGCACGCCGCACCTTTGCGGGGCTTCGTGAGCTGAGGGATGAGCTGGAGGCGGCGCATCCCGATTTGAACCTGCCTGAGCTTTCCTGCGGCATGAGCGAGGACTTTGAGCCTGCCCTTGAGGAGGGCTCTACGCTCGTTCGCCTGGGCAGGGTAGTATTTAGCCCGGAGTTTGCAGTAAAATAAGGCTCTGAAGTGCGCACTGATTATCGGGGCGCCTGCACTAAACCGCGAGAGGACACAACCATGGGCTTCCTTGACGAGATTAAAAATAAGATGCACCTGGGCGGCCAGCAGGGTTACGACCAGGGTTATGGCCAGGACGACGACTACGGCTACGATGATGGCTATGACGACGGCTACCAGAACAATGGCTACAGCGGCGCCTCGGGCGATGGCTTCTACACCCAGGACGAGCCGAGCAACGGCCTGTTGGGTCAGACGCGCCGCGGCGAGGCCGAGTCGGTGGCCGTGTACACACGCTCCGGTCAGCTGGTCGGCGACGATTCTCGCCACGCTACGACCTACAACCCGCCATCGCGCTCGCAGGAGACGGTTGCGGGCGGTTATCGTCCCGGCGCCTACGACACGCCGTCGAGCTACGCCGAGAGCGCGCGTGCCCGCGCTGCTGCCCCCGCGCCCGCTCCCTCATCGAGCGATGCCTCGGCGTATGCGAGTAACATCATCAACTCTACGCCGCAGCTGCCGGCCTATGTCCTGCGCCCCGAGAGCTATGACGACGTGGAGACCGTGGTGCGCCGCGTTCGCACCAAGCAGCCTGTCGCACTGATTTTTGTGGGCGTACGCACCGAAGTTGCCAAGCGCGTCTTGGACTTCTCTTACGGCTTTGCCTGCGGTCTGGGCGCCACGGTCAAGGAGGTAGGCGACCGCGTGTTCATGGTGCTGCCCGCCGGTTGCGAGGTCAAAGATTCCGATCTCAAGAAGCTTCGTGCCGACGGCTACCTTAAGTAAAGACAAGACGAGGAGATTCCCATCAACATCTACACTATCGTCCAGCTGGTCAACACGCTGTTCAACTTCTATTCCACGCTCATTGTCGTCTACTGCTTTATGACGTGGATTCCCATGAAGCAGGGTGGTTTGCTTCAGGATATTGCTGCGGTGCTCGATAGCGTGTGCGGTCCGTGGCTCAACCTGTTCCGTCGTTTCATCCCGCCGATGGGCGGTATCGATTTTTCGCCGGTCGTTGCGATTATTGCGTTGCAGTTGGTGCAGAGGCTGGTTCTGCAGCTTCTTATAGGTATACTCGTATAGAACTGACTTAGTAACTTACGTCGGGCGTGTAGCGCCGAGGCGATGAAAAAGGAGACTTGTTATGGCTATTACCCCTGCAGACATCCAGGCTCAGACTTTCTCTGAGGCCAAGCGTGGCTACGATCCCGCCGAGGTCGACGTCTTCTTGGAGACGCTGTCCTCCGAGGTTGACGCTATGCTCGCTAAGATCGTCGACCTTAAGGGTCGCCTGACTGCTACCGAGCAGCAGCTTGCCGATGCGCAGGCTCAGCTTGCCCAGGCTCAGGATGCCACCGCCCAAGCCGTTCCTGCCGCCCCCGTGGCTGCTCCTGCCCCTGACTTCTCCGCTCAGGAGCGCCAGATTTCCGCTGCCCTGATCGCTGCCCAGCAGACCGCTGAGACCATCGTCAACGATGCCAACGAGAACGCTGAGCGTATCCGCAACGAGGCTGACGCTAAGGCCCGCGAGGTTATCCGCCAGGCTCTGACCGAGAAGCAGGCCGAGCTCGAGGAAATCGACCGTCTGAAGGCTTCCCGCGAGGAGTTCAAGGCCGAGTACCTCAAGCTCATCCAGCACTTCATGGACGATGCCCAGAACTCCTTCCCGGCCGACCTCATGGCCTCCACGCCGGTCGGTTCTGCCGCTTCTCCTGCGGTGACTGTTCCCGCTGAGCCGCTGCCCGTCGCTGACCCGGTTGTCCCCGTGGCCGATCCCTTCGCCCCGATCGACAACTTTGCCGCCGACGACCTGGACTAGCATCAGAGCTACAATCTAGTGTCCTTAAGAGGAGCTCGCACCTGCGGGCTCCTTTTTTGTGGCTGTATACGGGTTGGGAAACAAAACGCCGAGCTCTGCATGCGATAGGACAGAACTCGGCGAAGGGCGCGTGGTAAAAGGTAGATTTTAAGGTATGTCTAAAAACTACTTGAGGAGGAAGTTGGAGAGGGGAATAGTGCGGGCCTCGCGATGCTCGGGATCGGCGATGTGGTCGGCGGGATAGCCACAGACGAGCATGTGATAGGGATAGACGCCCTTGGGCAGATTGAACTGCTCCTCTGCCACCTCAGGCTTAAAATGGCATACCCAGCACGTTCCCAGGCCCTGCTCGGTGGCCTCCATCATCATCTGATCACACACGATGGACGTATCGATTTCACTGGAATTCATCTGGTCATACGGGCGCACCCAAGCATCATCGGTAACGCTGCAAATAAGGAAGACAAGCGGAGCCCCAAAGATGGACCCATCACGAGCAAACCGAGGCTGACAAGCAGCAGCCTTCTCCAACAGCTCAGGCGTATCCAGCACCATCACACGGGCTGGATGATTATTACAAGCAGAAGGAGCAATCCGCCCCGCCTCAACAATGGCATCCACCACAGCCTGCTCCACAGCCCGATCTTCAAACTCACGACAAGAATACCGACCCCGAGCCAGATCCAAATACCCCATAATCAAACCCTCCAAAGTCAGCGAATCAATCCAAAGCAAAACAAAGGGTACCCAAAGCCCGATTCAGCTAAACGTTTAAGGCGGTCCCAAAGTTCCCAATCGGGCTCAAAGGCCCTGCCAACAAAAGCCTCATTGCTTTCAAAGTATCAGCCAAAGTTCCCAATGGTGGTACGTAAGGCGAAGGGCCGGCCACGGTTTACTTTCGAACGACGCAGCAAAGCCGCCGGAGTGAGAAAGCAAACCCTGGCCGGCCCATCGCCGCCCGGACACATACCCCCAATTAACTGTTCTTCATGACAATCGAATCCACGACATCGGCCACATTCTCGCAGCAGTCAGCACAGTACTCCAGGAAAGCGTACACGTCACGCCAAGCGATGACCTCAAGCGGGTCCTTGCCGTTGACGTGCAGGTTGCGCATGGCGTTGATGTAGAGTTCGTCGGCCTCGGACTCGATGGTGTTGATCTGGATGACCAGCTCGCGCAGGGTCTTGGACTTGCGGTAGTTGGGAAGCTCGACCATAAGGTCCTTCATGGCGCGGCAGGCGTCGGTCACCTTGTGGGCGATGACGATGGCATCGGGGTGGATGCTCTGGATGTTGGTGAAGTAGACGCGCTGCACGACGCCCTCGATACGGTCGAGCACGGTGTCGAGCGAGCAGCTCATCAGGTCTAGATCCTCGCGCTCAAGCGGGGTGATAAAGGCGGTGAGCAGGGCATCTTCGAGCTCATGGTGCTTCTTATCGGCCGCATGTTCAATTGCGTGCATCTTATCGAGCATGTCATGGATTTGCGTGGGGTCGAAGTTCTCAAAAATCTTGGTGAGCAGCTCTGCGGCCTGGACGGCAAGGTCGGCGCAGGCAACGTAGTTGTCAAAGTAGAACGAATCGGGTTTCTTTGCCATGAGTTGGTCCTTTCGAGGTGAAGACGGGTGGGCGAGGTAATGCGGTCCGGATGGACGTTCGATTTAACTAGAGGAACATCATGAACAGCTTGGCCATGACAAAGCTGATGAGTCCACAGGCGGGGAAGGTGAAGAACCACGTGAACATCATGTCCTTGACCACGCCGAAGTTGATGGCCGAGAGGCGCTTGACGGCGCCGACGCCCATGATGGCGCAGGTCTTGATGTGCGTGGAGGATACGGGGATGCCGGTAAGGGTGGCAAGTAACAGGTTCGCGGCGCCCGCGAGGTCGGCAGAGAAGCCCTGGTACTTTTCGAGCTTAACCATGCTCTGGCCGACGGACTTGATGATGCGCTCGCCGCCCACGCTGGTGCCGATACCCATGGTGGCCGAGCACAGCAGCATAATCCAGATGGGGATGCCTGCATCGCCGACGCTCGTCTGGCCGCTGGCAAAGGCCACGCCTAAAAAGAGCACGCCGATGAACTTCTGTCCATCCTGCGCGCCGTGCATAAAGCTCATGGCCGCAGCGCTCGCGATCTGAGCGTATTTAAAGAAGACATTGGCACGTCGCCTGTTGGCGGCGGCGAAAAGAATCGAGACGAGCTTGCACAGGACCCAGCCCATGACAAAGCCCAGGCCGATGGAGAGCGCCAGGCCGTAGATGACCTTCATCCACTCGTGGACGTTGACACTACTCGCACCGCCGAGGGCGATGGCGGCACCGGTCAGGCCGGCGATAAGGCTGTGGCTTTGCGAGGTGGGGATGCCAAAACGCGATGCCGTGGCGCCGTAGACGACGATGGAGAACAGCGCCGCGCAGAGGCACGCGAGCGCCATGGTGCTGTTTCCGCCAAAGTCGACGATATGTGAGATGGTGTTGGCGACGCTCGCGTTAAAGTGCGTCATGATGAGTACGCCGAGGAAGTTGAATGCGGCACTCATGAGAATGGCGGCGCGGGCGGGCATGCAACGCGTGGTGACGCAGGTCGCGATGGCGTTGGGTGCGTCGGTCCATCCATTGACGAAGATGGCGCCGAGCGCGAGGATCACGGTGACGGCAAGGACTGGGTTCGACACAAGTTGGCCGAGGAAGGTTGAGAACGTTACGTCCATATATGGGCTTTCTCGAAGTTTACAGGCACGTTACAAAAACATGATAAATCGTATCACCTCCTGCGGGTTTCTTTACCGAGTTCTGATGGGAGCAGTGAATTTTTTGGCACTAAAAATGAATATTAGCCCTGTTGACCGCGGGTGTTCTTTATGCTAACACACCATGAGGACACGTGCGCGCGCCCCAACACCCCAAAACCACAGTCTGTTCGCTTTACAATATGCAAACATGCGTTCGATAATAGGAGGCATGGAATATCGACAGACAGACGGCAAAACTCGGCGCGTGCACAAGCAGTATGTGGACGTCGTGACCCGCATCCTTGCGGGCGGACAAGTCGTGCCGGTCACCGTCTGCTGGGTCGACGGCCGTTGCTTTACGATTGACGAGATTGTCTCGTCCACGGGCTTTGGCTTAACGGTTCACGGTGTTCGTACGGCAACGTATAAGGTTCGTTTTGGCGGGCATGCGACCGAGTTGTATCTGGAGGACCAGGCGTGCGGACGGCCGGACGGCTCGCAGGCCCACGTGATGCGTTGGTGGGTCTGGGCGTTTGACCGCACCCTCGAGGGCGAGCGCCGTAAGTAGGGACGCACGGCGTTCGGGTACAATGGTAGGAATCTTGTCATCTGCTGCGCCGTCATTCGCGGCGCTTTTTGAAAGGACGAAACTATGAACGATATCCAGGGCTATCAGAACGGCCCCGTCGAGAGCGGCGCAAGCCGTGCCAAGGAGATGTCGCCGCGCGCGTACAACCTTGTCATGTCTGCCCTGATCTTTTTGGGCTTTTGCGCCATGGGCGCCGGTGCTTACTTTACGAGCACCATGTCGTTTGCGCGCATGATGATGAGCGGCGCCGCTTTGCCGCTGGTCTTTGGCTCATTTATTTTGACCATCGTCGGCATGGTCATGATGTCGGCTGCTGCCAGCAAACAGTCCGTGGGCCTGTCACTCGTGGGCTACGTGGTCTTTGCGAGCACTTTTGGTCTGACGGCGTCGTTTGGTCTTGCCAACTACGACCTGCCTACCATTAACACCGCCTTTATCGCCACGGCCGCCATCACCTTTGTCTTTGGTGCGCTGGGCGTGACCTTCCCCAAGTTCTTCCAGCGTGTGTATGGCATTGGTTTTGGCGTCCTGCTTGCTACGATTCTGGTCGAGATCGTGCTGATGTTCATGGGCGTTTCGCAGTCCATCACCGACCTGATCGTGATTGTGGTGTTCGCCGGCTTCATCGGCTACGACACCTATGTGGCAACGACGGTGCCGCCCACGCTGCCCAACGCCGTGCTTATGGCATCCAACCTGTTCGTGGATATTATCAACGTGTTCCTGCGCATTCTGAACATCCTCGGCCGTCGCGATTAAAGCGCGACATTGCGATGCTTCCTGCCGGACACGGTAAAACGATGCGAAAGGCGGTCCTTCGGGACCGTCTTTTTTGTGCGCGGCGGGGTATCATGGATGGGAAAAGCCGATAGCGGCAGCGACAGGAAAGGTGGCCATGTATGGCAGACGTCGACAGCAGGAACCGTAACCGCAGGTCCAACCGAGCGGGTCAGCCCAATCCCAAGCGTGAGGCGCGTGCCAAGGCCGCCGAGCGCCATGTGACGGCTGTGTCCGAGGCCTGCGCCAAGGACATCGAGCGTTCGCTTGCCGGCGTGCGCGAGTTCGATGGTATGCCTGCCGGTTTTGTCGCGGCGATGAAGGCCAAGGTCCAGAAGGCAGCGGCTGCTGAGGAGCAGGTTGCTGAGGACGTCGAGGCTGCCGAGGTCGAGGCTGCGGTCGATGCCGAGGTGGCGCCCGAGCCCGTCGAGGAGGCCACCGAAGCCGAGCCCGCGCCTGCCGCCGAGGAGCCCGCTCCGGTCCTGCCCGAGGTCACCGTGCTCGACGCCTCTGCCACGCAGGCCATTCTGGATAACGGCCGAGGCTACGCGCAGTTCTGCGACATGGCTGTGCTTGCCTTTGCCTCGTTCACCAATCCGGGCGGTGGCTACATCCAGGGCTATCTGGGCCAGGAGGCCACACTGTGCGCCGATTCGTACCTGTACAACGTCCTCGATAAGCAGCGTAAATGGTACGGCGAGAACCGTCGCCGCAACATCAACTGTGAGCTGTACCGCAACCGTGCGCTGGTGGTGCCCGCGGTGCGCTTCGACCGCAAGCATGTGCACGCCTATGCCGACGTAATCGTCGCCGCTGCACCCAACGCCAAGCGTGCTCGCCAGGAGTACCGCGTGAGCGACGATGCCTTGCTTGACGCCCTGCGCGACCGCATTCGCTTTGTGCTTGCTATCTGCGATGAGCTGGGCCGCGAGAAGCTCGTACTGGGTGCTTGGGGCTGCGAGAACAACGGCTTTGACGCCGAGGCCGTGGCCGAGCTCTTCCGCAAGGAGCTCGCGTCGGGCGACTTTAAGGTCAAGCAGGTCTTCTTTGCCGTGCCCTCTACGCGCTGGGACGAGGATTTTGCCAAATTCGAGCACGTGCTGGCAAACTTCCCCGAGCAAAACGAGGAGTCCTATGCTCAGGCTGCCGCCCGCGCCGCAGCTGCTCGTGCTGCCGAGCAGGCCCAGGCAGCAGCCGAGGACGATGAGGACGAGGACGACTGGCGCAAGTACCTGTAAGCGGTGCGCGCGATGTGATGTGCCAAGCCGACGGGAGGGATCGCCCCCGCCGGCTTTTTACTGAATGGGGAGCTCAAGATGAAAAACGTTCTGTGCTTTGGTGACAGCAACACCTATGGCTATGATCCGGCGGGTATGCGCGACGGCACCGCAGTGCGCTATGCGCAGGATGTGCGCTGGTGCGGTGTGGTGCAGCGTGACCTGGGTGAGGGTTGGCATGTGATTGAGGAAGGTCTAAATGGTCGCACGACGGTGCGCGACGATATGTGCCATCTGGACACCAACCTCAACGGCATTCGCGCGCTGCCGATGCTGCTCGAGGCCCATAAGCCGCTGGACGCCATTGTGATCATGCTGGGCACCAACGACTGTAAGACGGTCTTTGACGTGACAGCCTCCGATATTGCCCGCGGCGCCATGGCGTTGATTCGCGCCGTCCGTGCGTTTGCCTGGACCGATGCCGCGCCCTGCCCACGGATTCTGCTGATGGCGCCTATCAAGATTAAGCCGCAGATCGCCGATGTATATATGACCGACTTTGACGAACATTCCGTAGAAGCCTCGGAACAATTTGGTGAGTACTACGCGCATGTGGCTGAGCAGTTTGGCTGTGACTTTTTGAATGCCGCCGACTATGCCGAGCCGGGCGATATCGACTATCTGCATATGATGCCCGAAAGCCACGAGAGCTTGGGGCATGCCGTGGCAGCCAAGCTCCAAGAGATGCTCGGTGAGTAGCGCGACCCCAAGCCACCGCAAAGGGGACAGGCACCTTTGCGGTGGTTTTGCCCGGGTAAACGAACGGATTGGCTGCCATATGGGCATGGACGAGCTCATCGACCTCTTTGCCGAGGGCGATGAGCTCGTCTCCAATACCGCTTTTGAGGATTTGGATCTTGCCTGCGACGTGGCGAACGGCGCGACCTTCGATGGCGTCGTGTTCCGATCTTGCGAGTTCGATAGCGTTGACTGGAGCGGCTCGACGTTTCGCGACGTGGTGTTTCGCGGTTGCCGCTTTATCCGCTGCAACATGGAAGGTTGCTGGCTCAACCGCTGCGACTTCGTTGACTGCTCGGCGCCGGGGCTCAACTTGCTCAGGGCGCGTCTGTCGAGCGTGTCGTTTACATCGTGCGATTTGAGCTATGCGAACCTTTCGGAGGGACGCATTGGCCCTATGACAGCATGCGATACACGTCTGAGAGAGGCTGCGTTTCAGGGTGCCAAGCTGGTTCAGATACGCCTGGATGGCTGTGACCTGACGCGTGTTGATGTGTTCAAGACGTCGCTTTCCGGCGTTGATGTGTCGCGCTGTACATTTGCAGCGCCCGTTGTTTCGGGCGATTACCATGAGTTGCGTGGCTTGACGGTCAATGCCGAGCAGGCGCTGGCACTCTCGGGTTTGTTGGGAATTCAACTCGCCGACGAATAGGCGCTCTGGTCCTTTGCTCGACCGCTATCTAAAATCAAACCGTCGCAACATTTAATGATTTTTTGCGTTTGCACGATTTTCATCGAATGTTGCGACGGTTTTTGGTGCAAGGTAGCCTGTCTCTTTTTGGCAGGTTACTGGCTATTTAGTACTGCCACATGTGATTAACGGGGCCGGAACCTTTGCCCATGTCAAAGTCGGCGGCGAGAGCGCCGGTCAGGTAGGCCTTGCCGGCGTTGATGGCGTCGGCAAGTTCCATGCCCTGGGCCAGCGCGCAAGCGATGGCGGATGAGAGCGTACAGCCGGTGCCGTGTGTGTTGTCGGTCTCGATGCGCTTGTGGCGGAACCACGTGGTGAGCGGATCGCCCAGATGGTTGCCCTCGTCATCGAGTGGCGCGGGTTCGGCCAATACATCGTTGGCCTCGTTGACAAGATGCCCACCCTTAACGAGGGATGCGCAACCAAAGCGGCGGGTGAGGAGCATGGCAGCATTTTGCTGTGTGCGCTCGGAGTCGACCTCGTAGTCGAGCAGGGCCATGGCCTCGGGAATATTGGGCGTGATGACGGTTGCTAGTGGGAACAGGCGGCGGGTGAGCGCCTCGGCGGCATCTTCGGCAATCAGCCGTGCGCCCGAGGTGGCTACCATGACGGGGTCGACTACCACGTTTGTCGCGTTCCAGGCGCTCAGGCGATCGGCGATAACCTCGATAATCTCGGCAGAGGAGACCATGCCAATCTTGACGGAACTCGGGCGGATATCGTCAAAGATGGCGTCAATTTGCGCGGCTACGATATCTGGCGAGATATCCTGCACGGCGGTGACGCCCAGTGTGTTTTGCGCTGTGATGGCGGTGATGGCCGTCTCGGCATACAGGCGGTGCGCCGTGATGGTCTTGATGTCGGCCTGAATGCCGGCACCGCCGCTGGAATCGGATCCCGCGATGGATAGAACGGCGGGTACCTTACTGCGATCCATGTTCGCTCCCTTGTCCGGTCGGAATCAAATGGGTCTTTAAGCCTGCATTATAAAGATGCCCGGGCCGGCTGTATGCCGATCCCGGGCGGGTGATGCAATCTTTACGCAAATGTAAGCAAATGTTCACATGTCAACAATTGACGAGCACCTTGTTGCCGATTGTGGCTCCAGTGACGCGTTAATCCTCCATGCCAAGATCGATCGTCGTGCCCTCGAACACCTTGTTGACGGTACGGACGGCGCACATCTTGCCACACATGGTGCAGGTGCCCTCGGTGGCGGCGGGGGATTCCTCGTAGCGCTTCTTACCGGTGACCGGATCGAGAGCACACTTCCACATGGCATCCCAGTCGAGCTTGCGGCGTGCCTGGCCCATCTTGTCGTCCATGTCGCGGGCGTGCGGCACCTTCTTGGCGATATCGGCGGCGTGCGCGGCAATCTTGGTGGCCATGAGGCCATCGAGCACGTCCTGGGCGTTGGGCAGGCACAGGTGCTCAGCCGGCGTCACGTAGCACAGGAAGTCGGCACCGGAGCTGGCGGAGATGGCGCCGCCGATGGCAGCGGTGATGTGGTCGTAACCCACGCCGATATCGGTCACCAGCGGCCCGAGCACATAGAACGGGGCGTTGTGGCACAGGCGCTTCTGCAGTTTCATGTTGGCGGCAATCTCATCGAGCGCCATGTGGCCCGGGCCCTCGACCATGACCTGGACGCCGGCTGCCCAGGCGCGCTTGCACAGCTTGCCCAGCTCGATCATCTCGGCGGTCTCGGTGGCGTCGTTGGAGTCGTAGAGGCAGCCCGGGCGGCAGGAGTCGCCGAGCGAGATCGTCACGTCGTACTCGTGGCAGATTTCGAGCACCTCGTCGTAGAACTCGTAGAAGGGGTTTTCGTTGCCGGTGACCTCCATCCAGCCAAACAGCAGCGAGCCGCCGCGGCTGACGATGTTCATGAGGCGGCCGGTCTCCTTAAAGGTCTTGATGACTGACTTGTTGATGCCGCAGTGGATGGTCATAAAGTCCACGCCGTCCTCGGCGTGTGCGCGCACGACCTCGAGCAGGTCGTCCTTGGTGAGCTTGACCAGCGGCTTTTCCATATAGCCGATGGCGTCGTACATGGGCACCGTGCCCACCATGAGCGGCGTCTCGTCGATGAGCTGCTGGCGGAACTGGCGCGTCTTGCCCGAGTTGGAGAGGTCCATGATGGCGTCGGCGCCAAAGTCCTCGGCAATCTTGACCTTCTTCCATTCCTCCGCGGCATCGGCCTTGTCGCCCGAGATGCCCAAGTTCACATTGACCTTGGTGGACAGGCCCTCGCCGACACCAAAGGCGCGCATGCCCTTTTTGATATGCACGATGTTGGCGGGAATGGCGATGCGGCCGTCGGCCACGCGCTCGCGGATGTACTCGGGGTCGCGATGCTCGCGCTCGGCGACCTCTTTCATCTGCGGCGTGATCTGCCCGGCGCGGGCGAAGTCGATTTGCGTGACGAGCTTGGGCTCGGTCTGTGTGCTCATTGGCACGGCTCCCTTCGTTGGCATTACCCATATCAGGTTCGCGGGTCAGGGCGGGCGCGCCCAGTCTCAGCCTGCCGTCTTGTCCCGCAAGCTCCCCGTTTATGTAATGGGCTCAAGTATAGCTCGAATGGGTACGATTGGCCTAACGAGCGTGCCTGCGGGGAGGCGAACATGGAAGACAAGCATCTATATCGAGAGACGCAGTGGGATGTGTCGGCCGAGGAGGGCCGTGCCCATCATGGCCTTGTCGCGATTGGTTTTGCGGTGCTTGCCGTGTTGGTGATTGCCTTTTGTATTTGGACGTTTGGCGGTCGCGGCGGCGCTGGCTGGGAGTTCGAGGCTGATGATAGCCTACCGATTATGACGGTGAGGAGTACTGGCGGTAATGCCAATACGCTCGCCGTCCCGGGCGATTATTGGTACCCGCGCGATGAGTTTGTGCAGTTGCAGCTGAGTGGTGGGTCCATTCCAGGTGAAGAAATCGAACGCGTGACGTTTGATGCGGCGCTCAAAACGTTGACGGTGAAGCTCAAAAATCAAGGAGACGTTCCCACGACCATGGATATCGCCCTGACGGAATGGCGCCTGGAGCCTCCGACGGGTGTTGCGGTGTCCGAGGTTGAGCACGTCAAGATTGTCTATCAGGACGGCTCGACAAATGAAATTGCCAGAGCCGACGGCTTGGCGCAATAGCCGCCGTGCCTAGGCGGCACATTCAAAAGTAGCGGTGGTCCTACAAGGCCTGTTCGTTCAGGAAGACCAAAGTGTTTTTATTTGAAAGCTCGGGAAAGTGACGATAACCAACGTCGAACGCGGTGAGCCCGCTTACATCCTCGAGCTTGTTTTCGGCCATCCAGCGCACCATGGAGCCGCGTGCCTTTTTGCTGGCGGTCGACCGTTGGATGGGCTTGCCGTTGCGGATGCCTTCGCCAAAGAGACATGTGACGACCGTGACATCGGTGGTGAGGCGGGGCAGAACGGCTTTGGCGTATTCCGCGCTGGCGAGGTTGACGATCGTAGCGTTGGAGCCCGCCGGAGCGATGGCTCGTGCGAGCTTGTCGCCCCAAAACGCGTAGAGGTCTCGGGAATCGTCGACGGCAAGCTTCGCGCCCATCTCCAGCCGATACGGTTCAACGGCATGAAAGGGGCGTACGCATCCGTAAAGGCCCGAGAGGATCCATAGATGGTCTTGCATCCATGCGAGCTGCGCGGAATCCATCACCTCGGGTGCCATGCTCTGGTACTGAATGCCGTGATAGGACATGATGGCAGGGGAGATGCGGCGCGCGAGTGCGGGATTCTCGAGATCGCCGTTTTTCAGGATGGGCCCGAACTCATGCAGGGTGTTGAGGCAAGGCCCCAGCAGTTTGTCACTTACGTTCCATAGCGCCTGCAGGCCGCCGCTGCCTTCATTCCGCTCGATATCTAGCAGTGCGCGGTGGAGGCGAGCCGTCTCGTGCGCAAAAGGTGGAATGCCCAGGACTTCAAAAGCATCTTGGGCAGCGCGCATCTGCTTGGCGGGCGAAATGATGACCTGCAGCATGGACTCTCCTCTGCCAAAAAGGAAGTTGCGGAGGAATACGGTCTGTTTTGCCGTTTATGGGCCAGTTTAGTCCGTATTTCACCGCAACTGATGAAGGGTCGGTTAGGCGCGCTCGAGGAAGGCTTTGTAGCCGCGATAGGCCTCGTAGATATCGGCCTTGTTAGCGACCTCCCACAGGGCGTGCATGGACAGGACGGCAACGCCGGAGTCGATGACATTCATGCCATACTCGGCCATGATGTAGGCGATGGTGCCGCCGCCGCCCGCGTTGACGCGGCCGAGCTCGCAGGTCTGGAAGTCAACGCCCGCCTCGTCCATGATGTCGCGGATGAGGGCCACGTACTCGGCGTCGGCGTCGTTGGAGCCGCCCTTGCCGCGGCTGCCCGTGTATTTGTTAAAGCACAGGCCGCGACCCATAAAGGCTGCGTTCTTGGTCTCGAACTTGCCGGCGTAGCCCGGGTCAAAGCCGGCGGACACGTCAGAGGAGAGCATGCGGCTGCGGGCGAGTGCGCGGCGCAGGGCCAGCGGGCTGCTCTCGCCGGCGAGCGTCATGATTTCGGCGACGGTGTTCTCGAAGAAACGGCTCGTCATGCCGGTGGCACCCACGGAGCCGATCTCCTCTTTGTCGACGATGAGCGTGATGCTCGTGCGCTCGACATTGGCCACATTGATCTGGGCGAGCATGGAGGGGTAGGCGCAGACGCGGTCGTCGTGGCCATAGCCCAAAATCATGGAACGGTCGAGGCCCATGTCGCGGGCGGGGCCGGCGGGCACGACCTCGATCTCGGCGGAGAGGAAGTCCTCCTCCTCGACGTCGTACTGCTCCTTGAGGATGTCCAGGAACATCTGCTTGACGGGCTCCTTGGGGGCGTCCTTGTCGTCCTCGTCAAACTTGACGGGGCGGCCGCCCACAATCACGTCGAGGATCTCGGCGTCGACGGCGTCCTTGGCGGGCTTGGCCATCTGCTCGCTCGAGAGGTGGATCAGCAGGTCGGAGATGGTAAAGACCGGGTCGTCAGCCTTGTCACCGATGTTGATGTCGACGGTGGTGCCGTCCTTTTTGCAGATGACGCCTACGAGTGCGAGCGGGGAAGCGACCCAGTGGTAGCTCTTGACGCCGCCATAGTAGTGCGTGTCGAGGTAGGCCATGTCGCCGGCCTCGAAGGCGGGGTTCTGCTTGAGGTCCAGGCGCGGCGAGTCCACGTGGGCGCCCAGGATGTTAAAGCCCTGCTCGAGCGGGGCGGTGCCCAGGTTGACGAGCATGAGGTCCTTGCCGTGGTTGGCGGCGTACACCTTGTCGCCGGCCTTGAGCGCGCGGCCCTCGGCGATCACGGTCTCCAGATTGACGTAGCCCGCCTCCTCGGCCATCTTGATACCGGCCTTGACGCACAGGCGCTCGGTCTTGTTGTCACTCAAAAACTGCTTGTAGCCGCGGCAAAGCTCCTCGAGCTCCTCGATCTGCTGTGGCGTGTACTTTTTCCATGCGCAGGGACGCTCCATGACGCAGGCTCCTTTCGGATCGATCGTGCTGGTTGATGTACCGTGAGCCATCGTATCACGCGCGGGCCCGCGGCGGCAGGGAAGCCTGATGTACGGTGGCCGCGGGGCGGGGAGCGTGTAAACTGGTGTGAGCAAACCGTGCCCAGCCCAAAGCGAGGTATTCAATATGTCTGAAAAGCGCCGTACCTTTGCCGTCATCGACGGCAACTCGCTCATGCATCGCGCCTTCCACGCCGTGCCGCCGACCATGAACGCGCCGGACGGTCGCCCCACCAACGCGATCTTTGGTTTTCTGAACATGTTCCTCAAGATGATCGATGCCTTTAATCCCGACGGCGTTGTCGTGGCGTTTGACAAGGGCAAGCCGCGCGTGCGTATGGAGATGCTGCCGCAGTACAAGGCGCAGCGCCCGCCCATGGATCCCGACCTGCACGCGCAGTTCCCCATGATCAAGGAGCTGCTCGCCGCGCTCAACGTGCCGATTCTGCAGTCCGAGGGCTGGGAAGGCGACGATATCCTGGGAACCATGGCGCGCCTGGGCGAGGAGGCCGGCTGCGACATGCTGCTGGTGACCGGCGACCGCGACATGTATCAGCTCGTGACCGAGCACGTCAACGTGGTCTCGACTCGCAAGGGCCTGTCCGACGTGGCGATCATGACGCCCGAGAGCGTGGACGACCTGTATCACGGCATCACGCCGGCGCTCGTGCCCGATTTTTACGGTCTGAAGGGCGATACGTCGGACAACATTCCCGGCGTACCGGGCATCGGCCCCAAAAAGGCGAGTGCGCTCATCGCGCAGTACGGCAGCCTTGACGAGGTCATCGCGCATGCTGACGAGGTCAAGGGCAAGATGGGAGAAAACCTGCGCGCACACATCGACGACGCGCTGCTGAGCCGTAAGGTGGCGACCATCCGCACCGATGCACCCGTTGAGCTCGATTTTGAGGCGACGTCCTTCCCGGCGTTTTCCGCCGATGAGGTTTCCGCGGCGCTGGGCACGCTTGGTATCACCGCCATGCAGAACCGTTTCTTGGCGCTGATCGGCGGCGAGGGCGGGGCAGCTGCCAGCACGTTTGAGATTCCCGCCGTTTTGCGCGCAGCCGCCGGCGATGCTGGCGCGCTTGGTGCCGTTGCGGCTGAGGTCTCCCGCGTGATTGATGCCGGCGAGTGGGTCGCCGCCGTGGTGGACGATGACAAGGAAGAGGGCGCGCTCTTTGGGCTGACGCGCACGCTGTGGTTGGCGACGTCCAAGGGCCTGTTTGCGCTCGAGGAGGGCGACAGCGGTGCGGCGGCTGAGGTTGAGGGCTTCAACTTCGCCCACGGCGTGATTGCCGGCGTGCTCGCGCGTCTGTTTATGGAAGGCCGTGTGGCGAGCCCGGATATGAAGGCGCTTCTGCATGAGCTTTCGCCCATCGATTCTTCTGAGCTCGAGCTCATGGATCCGCTGGCAGTCGATTCCACGCGCATCTTCGATACCGTTGTTGCCGCCTACCTGTTGGATTCCGACCGCTCCGAGTTTGACGAGGTGTATCTGGCCGATACGTATCTGCAGATGGCGCTGCCTGCGGCGCGCGGCGCAGAGGGTGCTGGCGAGGACGCTCCTGCGCCCGCCGCTCGCACGGCGGCCTTGACGCTGGCGCTGGTTGCACCGCTGCGTGACCGCATGGCCCGCGAGAACGCCGCCAACGTGTTCGATGGGATCGAGATGCCGCTCGTGCCGGTGCTTGCCAAGATGGAGCGCGCGGGCATGCTCGTGGACCCCGACCGCCTGCACAGTCTGTCCGAGGGCCTGGCGACCCAGATTGCCGATGTCGAGCGCAGCATTCGCGACCTGGCCGGCGACGAGACCTTTAACATCGGCAGCCCCATGCAACTCTCGCACGTGCTGTTTGATGTTATGGGACTTCCGACCAAGGGCCTCAAAAAGACCAAGCGCGGCTACTATTCGACCAACGCCAAGGTGCTGAGCGACCTTGCCCGCGACCACGAGATCGTGCGCCTGATTTTGGACTGGCGTGAGAAGTCCAAGATTAAGTCGACCTATCTGGACACGCTGGGCCCGCTGCGCCGTGGTGACGGGCGTGTGCACACCACGTACAACCAGACCATCACCGCGACGGGGCGTTTGTCTTCGAGCGACCCCAATCTGCAAAACATTCCGACGCGCTCGGAGCTGGGGCGTACCGTCAAGACGGCGTTCTCGGCGGGCGAGGGCAGCGTCTTTTTGGCGGTGGACTACTCGCAGATCGAGCTGCGCCTGCTCGCGCATCTTTCGGGTGACGAGCACCTGGTGCGCGCCTTCAACGAGGGCGAGGACTTCCATGCTGAGACGGCCGCGCGCGTATTTGGCGTGCCGGTGTCCGAGGTGACACCCGACCTGCGTAGCCGCGCCAAGGCCGTGAACTTTGGCATCGTGTACGGTCAGCAGGCCTATGGTCTGTCGCAGTCGCTGCACATCTCGATGGCCGAGGCGCGCGATATGATCGATCGCTACTACGAGGCCTACCCGGGCGTGCGCACGTTCCTCGACAATGTGGTGGCGCGAGCCAAGCAGACGGGCTATGCCGAGACCATGTATGGCCGCAGACGCCATATTCCCGAGCTCAAGGCCAAAAACCCACAGCTCCGCGGCTTTGGTGAGCGCACGGCCATGAACCACCCCATGCAGGGCACCGCCGCCGACATCATCAAGATCGCCATGGCCCGCGTAAGCCGTCGCTTGGAAGAAGAAGGCTTTGCCGCCCACATGATCCTGCAGGTACACGACGAACTGGACTTTGAGTGCCCCGTCGACGAAGTCGAGCGCCTCACCGCCATGGTCCGCGACGTCATGGAACACGTAGTAGACCTCCGCGTACCGTTGATCGCCGAAGCCAGCACCGGCATAACCTGGGCCGACGCGAAATAGGGAAGCACTCCGTAAGGCAAGCTCGCCCAAGACGCAAGCCCCCACATACTTAAGATTTGGGACAAACACTACTGATTAATTTGTCCCACAGTAACCAAAACAGAGGGGAGCCCCTTCCAACAAGGGGCTCCCCTCTGCTCAAATCATTTCAGCTAAGTATCTAGACACTCAAGACGCCATCTTGGCGGCAGGAAAGTAAACCTAGGACCTGGCCGGGCGGCGCGGATTAGTTTTTCGTAGATTCCGCACGAGCCGGAAAGCACTAAATGTGCTTTCCGAGCGAGCCCAGGACCTGACCGAACGAAAAACTTACCCGCCTCGCCCGGCCAGGTTCGACGAGCAACGTTAACGAGCCGCCAGGATGGCGTCGATGAGCGTCAGTACGCCCCCGTCGTTGTTGCTCGGAATGCGCCACTTGGCATGCGCGTTCATGTGCTCCTCGGCATTGTCCACGATAAAGCTGTGTCCGACGCGCTCCAGCATGGGGATGTCGTTGTACGTATCGCCCACGGCGGCGGCATCGGCGATATCAATGCCCAGGTGCTCGCACAGGTGCGCGACGCCGGCGCCCTTGTCGACGCCCAGGTTCATAAAGTCGATCCACTCGCGCCCGGCATTGGTGACATAGAGCTGATCCGAGAACGCGGGGTTATAGGTCTCGCGGAACGCGGGCTCGGCATCGTAGGCAGGGAAAAAGATCGAGATCTTATTGGACTCGATATCAATGCCCTCAAAGGTGTCGACGTAGTTGATCGTGTTGTAGTAGACGCTGATCTCGTCGTGGTATTGATGGTCGCGGGCGAGCACATAGAACTCGTCGTAGCAGCACAGGACGGGAACGGCGCGCGGGTCCTCCGAGGCACGAGCAAGCACCTGCTGATACAGCGCCACATCGATGTTGCTCTTATAGATATAGTTGCCGTGATAGATGACGCAGGCTCCGTTGTCGGGACAAAAAGCAAGGCGGTTCTTAATGCCCTCGAACATTTCCTCGAGCTTGGGGGCAGGCCGTCCGCTGGCGGGGCAGAATACGATGCCTGCGTCGGCGAGCTTGTCCAGGCGCTCGTCAAGACCCTGCGGCAACACGCGCTCGTCGGTCAGCAGCGTCTTGTCCATGTCGACGGCGAGAATCTTAATGTTTCCGATATGGGTGTCCGATTCGTAAGTTTGCATAAAAGCGCGCCTTTCGTTTCGAAATTGTTTCAGACGTTATAACCATCAACCAGTAACTGAGCGTATTGTCGCAGGAACGGAGCGTATTTGCACCACGCTTCACAAACTAATGAAAAAACTTTTCAGTAATTTGAATTTGTCGCTTGTGCTGTTCGCACTTTAGCGTAATATAGCGACCATCGAAAACGGAGACGGAAATACAACCGCTTACCGAAGAAAAGGTACCGTTTACGATATTAGAATTGCGCCCGGCGATAGGTGAAAGGAGAGGCAGATGCAGTTCGTACAGATCATCACTACTGCAGACAATGCCATCCGACGCCAGCGCGCAATTTCCCGACGACGATAACAATCGTCTCTGTCCGTATGGGGCGAATTGCCTCAACAGAGTCATTTTGAGGTCGTTGGGTTTTAGCACGACATTGCTGCATGTTTCTAGGGCATGCTGTGCTGCTTTTTGCTATTTAACCTGATATTGCACGGTTTTTTGACCTCGAAATGACTTGCAACTGACCGATGTTCTAACTAGCTACCAAGGGCGAAAGGAAACAGCCATGAGCAAGGAAAAAGTCGTTCTCGCATATTCCGGTGGTCTTGATACATCCGTATGTGTCAAGTGGCTCCAGGACGAGAAGAACCTCGATGTCGTTTGCGTCTGCGGCAACGTGGGCCAGGAGGAGACCGGTCTGGACGCCAAGAAGCAGAAGGCCCTCGACCTGGGCGTTCTGGATTGCCAGGTGCTCGACCTGCGCGACGAGTTCTCCGATGAGTTCCTGACTAAGGCCATCGCCGCAAACTCCATGTACGAGAACAAGTACCCGCTGCTCTCCGCGCTGTCTCGCCCGCTGCTCGCCAAGAAGCTTGTCGAGGTCGCTCACGAGTTTGGCGCGACCTACGTCGCCCACGGCTGCACCGGCAAGGGCAACGACCAGGTTCGTTTTGAGGCTGCCGTCAAGGCCCTCGACCCCGAGCTTAAGGTTATCGCCCCGGTTCGCGAGTGGGATCTGAAGTGCCGTCCCGATGAGGTTGCCTATGCTCACGCCCACAACGTGCCGGTTCCCGAGGGCGCCAACGACAACCCCTATTCCATCGACGACAACCTGTGGGGTCGCGCCATCGAGTGCGGTCACCTGGAGGATCCCTGGAACGAGCCGCTCGACGACGCCTGGGTTATGACCAAGAACCCCGAGGACACGCCGGACACCCCGACCTACACCGAGATTGAGTTTGAGGCGGGCAAGCCCGTCGCCGTCGATGGCAAGAAGATGAAACTCTCCGAGATCGTCATCGCCCTCAACAAGATTTCGGGTGACAACGGCTTTGGCCGTCTCGACCTGGTCGAGGATCGTCTGGTGGGCCTCAAGAGTCGCGAGTGCTACGAGGTTCCTGGCGCCCTGACGCTCATCACCGCCCACAAGGCGCTCGAGGACATCTGCGTCGAGGGCGACCTGCTCAAGACCAAGATTAAGCTCGAGCAGGATTGGGCCACCGCCGTGTACAACGGCCAGTGGTACAGCCCGCTCAAAAACGCGCTCGATGCCTTTATGGCCGACACCCAGAAGTTCGTGACCGGCACCGTCCGTCTGAAGTTCTTTAAGGGCAACTGCCATGTCGTCGGCCGCAAGAGCCCGTTTAGCCTGTATGACTACGGTCTGGCTACCTACGACCGCGACACTACGTTTGACGAGAAGGCCAGCGCCGGCTTTATCGAGATCGATACGCTGTCGCTCAAGACGTGGGCTAAGGTCCAGGGCCCCAGCTCTGCTGCCGCCCAGGCCTAGCGCCTCCTTCCTTTGGTATCCGCGCGGCCCATCCGCGTGATACATAACGGGCGCATGGGGTCCCTACCTTTCGTTATGCTTGCTGACACTTCTTAACATCGGTGGCCCCTACGTTCCGCCCGCATATATGATGCCGCGTCTGCGGCTGAGTCCGAGCCCCGCCGGGGTTGTCCGGCGGGGCTCCTCCTATCAATTTGACGGCCCTGCGCCTATATATATGGGGAGTATCCATTATGTTCAATGCTATCGCGCATGCTTTACTTGCCCTCGCGCCCGAGTTCGATGCTGCAAAGGTCGAGGACGTTCCTATGAGCCTAAAGGCCTGGATCGATGGTTCGCAGGGCAACATTCGGAGGGAGACGCTGGGCGCCAAGTGCATGGCGCGTCACTTCTTTGCAAATTAGCTATATGGCCTCGCACATGGTGGGGAATATGCAAAACTAGCGGTTGAGAAATCGCTTTAGCGACAGGGCGCATTGCTTTGGGCGCTTGTTTTGGGATTTGATGAAAGGGGACGGTTCCATGGCTCTTTGGGGCGGTCGTTTTGAGGCAGGCGTGGCCGAGGTCACGCAGGAGTTTGGCGCGTCGTTGCCGGTTGACAAACATCTCTATAAGCAGGATATCGCCGGATCTAAGGCACATGCCAAGATGCTGGCGGCCCAGGGCATTATCAGCGCCGAGGACGAGCAGGCGATTGCCGAGGGCCTGACCGGAATCGAACAGGATATCGATGCCGGCAACTTCACCTTTGATATCAACGACGAGGACATTCATATGTCCATCGAAAGCGAGCTGACGCGTCGTATCGGCGAGGCTGGCAAGCGCTTGCATACTGGGCGTTCGCGCAACGACCAGGTGGCGACCGATACGCGCCTGGGCGTCAAGGCGCTGGCCAAGGAGCTCATGGAGGCCAATCTTGAGCTGCGCCATGTGCTGGTGGATGCGGCCAAGAAGTACGACAAGGTGATTCTTCCGGGCTACACGCATATGCAGCACGCTCAGCCCGTGCTGCTCTCGCATCATCTGCTGGCGTATTCCTGGATGTTCGCGCGCGACTTTACGCGCCTGAAGGCCGCCTTTGATGCCGCCGACAACTGCCCGCTGGGTGCTGCCGCGCTTGCCGGTACGAGCTATCCGCTCGATCGCCAGATGACGGCTGCCGAACTTGGCTTTGCGGGTGTGATTCCCAACTCGCTCGATGCGGTTTCCGACCGTGATTTCCTGCTCGATCTGCATTACGCCGGCTCCGTCATGGCCATGCACCTGTCGCGTCTTTCCGAGGAGATCGTGCTGTGGTCGAGCTCCGAATTCGGCTTTATCACGCTTTCCGACTCGTATTCCACCGGCTCGTCTATCATGCCGCAGAAGAAGAACCCCGACTTTGCTGAGCTTATCCGCGGCAAGAGCGGTCGCGTGTACGGCAACCTGGTGCAGCTGCTCGTGACCATGAAGGGCCTGCCGCTTGCTTATAACAAGGACTTGCAGGAGGACAAGGAGGGTGCGCTCGATACCGCCCATACGCTCATGCAGTGCCTGTCGGTTATGGCCGGCATGATCTCGACCTGGACTGTCAACGAGGACGCCATGGCGCGCGAGTGTGGTGTGGGCCACTTGGCAGCCACTGATGCTGCCGATTACCTGGCAAAGCGCGGCCTGCCGTTCCGCGAGGCACATGCCGTGGTGGGTCATCTTGTCCTAATGTGTGAGAAGCGCGGCTGCAATCTTGAGGACCTGCCGTTTGAGGTGTTTCAGGAAGCAAGTCCGCTCTTTGAGCGCGACATTACCGAGGCACTCGACATCCCGTCGATTGTCGCCGCGCGCACGACCGAGGGTGGTACCGCCCCTGCTGCCGTTGCCGTGCAGTTGGGAAGAGCCGAGGCGCAGCTCGCGGCCGATGAGGGTGTGTTTGGCTCGTTATCCAAGGTCGTCGAGATGGGCCACGGAGCTAATTAGCTTATTGGATGCGTCTGTCTGGTGTGTTCATCATATTTTGCCTTTACGGGTGCCCGCTACGGTGGGCACCCGTTTTGTTATAGAGAAGGAAGGAGCTTGTCGAGAACTTCTGTAGGACATTTGCGCAGGTTGTGAAGGGGGTGCGTTCACGGGCGACAATCGACCGCCCGTTCTGTTCGTTGCAGTTGAAAGTGGGACGGATGGTACTCTAGTCGGGCTTCGAAACAGAAGTGACACATATGGAGCGCTTTAATAAATAATAACGCTTCAATAAACGGCTTTTTGTTTAACTGCAGCTAGAACTCTGTTACGATGCAGTCCAGGCGGGTGCCGGAATGGGACTTGGGCACGCGCGAACCTACTTGAAAGGCTACCTTATGGCTATCGAGAAGACCTTCATCATGATTAAGCCCGACGCCGTGCGCGATCGCAAGATCGGCGAGATCGTTGCTCGCATTGAGCGCAGCGGCCTTGTTATCGAGCGCATGGAGATGACCACGCTCGAGCGCGCTACCGTCGAGGAGCACTACGCCCATCTGGCCGACAAGCCCTTCTTTGGCGGTCTCTGCGACTTTATGACGAGCGGTCCGGTCGTCAAGATGGTCGTTTCCGGCCTCTCCGCTGTCTCCAAGATGCGCACCCTTATGGGCGCCACCAACCCGCTTGATGCTGCCCCCGGCACCATTCGCGGCGACTTTGCTGTCGATGTCAACGCCAACGTGATCCACGGCTCCGACTGCCTGGAGAACGCCGAGATCGAGATCAAGCGCTTTTTTGGCTAAACCAGCTTTGACTCCTTAAAGCTGTTAGCGTGTGGCTTGGGCGCCGCGGAACTTCATCCGCGGCGCCCATTTTATTCCAGTAGACTTTTGGTAAACCCCCACAAAACAACTAAAGAGCCC
>CAUGNQ010000014.1 GCA_959600835.1 uncultured Collinsella sp.
TATCCGATAAAGCCGAGCACGCTCGCACCTAGAATAAAGCCCTGTGCGAGCACAACACGTTCGGCGCCGGCGAGTAGCCCGACATTAATGTCGAATCGAAACTCGGCGGCAAGAAAGACAAAGGTAAAGAGCGCAAGTGCCAGAAGCGCGTTGATTTTAGGCTTACTCAGGTTCAAGAACGGTCCTTTGGATGGACGAATGATTGTGTCCTCGATTGTAGACCAAGTCGGTAGGGGGTGGCCTTTCGGGGGGGGCGCGCTTGGCAATCGCATGCTCGTTGCCTTTTGCGCTGGCAGATGCGCCACTTGAGAATTTGTGCCCCGGGATCCGGATATCTTCCCGTAAAATGGTGTTACAGAAGCACCCCTTACGACAAGGAGGCTCACATGCGAACGCAAATCCATGACAACCAAATCGACCACGGCTGCTCGTGCGCGCTCTCTCATGGAACGCGGCGTCGCGTGGGCGCCAAGCTTGCCTGCGCGGGGGCTTGCGCGCTCATGGCCGGCCAGCTGCTGCTGCCGAGCGTGGCGCTCGCCGCCGACTGGGTCAGCGTCGGCGGCACGCAGTACAACAAGGCCGCCGGCGACGATGCCGGAACGTGGTCCTGGGACGGTGCCGACGACATGAAGCTCAACGGCTACGACGGTACCGGCATCAGCGCTCAGGGCAACCTCACCATCGATGTGGCGGGCACCAACACCATCACGGCCGATGCTGGTCAGAGCGCTATTGCTGTCAAGAACGGCAACCTTGCCATTACCGGCGACGGCACCCTTAATGCGACGGCCCAGACCGATGTGATTGCGGCGGAAGGCGACGGCAATGCGGGTGGCGATGTGACCATCAGCGGCGCCAACGTCAACGTGACGGCTTCGGGCGCAGTGAACAGTGCGACGGGCATTCGCGCGACGGCCGGCAGCGTGACGATCGATAAGGGCGCCGATGTCAAAATCGAGGCAAAATCGGCGGAAGGATCTTGGCGTCCAACGGTGGGCACCTACGGTATCTTTGCCGATAACCTTCCCAGTAGACACGCTGCTCAGGAAGGCGAGCAGGAAGAACCGGATTATGTCTCCGTGCACGGGGGCGACGTCACGATCGATGCCGCCAACCTGTCGATCAAGACAGCCGATGCCTGGCAGGTTTCCGTGTGCATCAATACGGTCGGTATCAAAAAGAATACCCTCATGAAAATCGTCAACGGAGCCGATGTCGCGCTTTCCGCCGGCAGCGCGGCTTCGCTCTCGGCGGGCATCAGCGCGCGTTCGCAAAGCGGTGCGGTGTGGATGCTTGTCGAGGAGTCGAATCTTACGTCTCGAAGCCTGTCTGCTGCAAACGGCGTCGATGCCGTCCGCAATCAAAGTTTTGGAATCATGGCAGAGGCAAACACCGGGTTTGAAACGCCTCGTATCAAGATTCGCAAATCGAAGATTGAGGCTTCGGGCGCGACTGCGGGAATCTATGCGATCAACTGCAACGACGCGACTGCGACGCTGTTCCGTGCTGCAATGATTGATTTGAGCTGGGGCGAGTCGCGCGGGAACGCGATGATTACGACTCCGACGGATGGTGCCGTGCGCGATGTGAAAAAGGTTGTTGATACGGGGAAATGGCCGAGCTCCCAGAACGGGCAGGTCGTCGGTGTTGCCGGTTCGTCTGCCATTACGGATATCGTCGGTTCTGCCGAGGTCGCCCATGATGTAGTGATTGATTTTGGAGACGGACAGGAGCCGGAGCCGACGCCCGATCCCGAGCCGACGCCGGAGCCCGATCCCATGCCCAATCCCGAGCAGAAGCCTGACCTCAAGCCCGTAGACAAGGACGCAAAGACCACCACGACGGTCGCCAAGACCGTTACGACCAAGACTGCTGCCGCCAAAAACGGTTCCGGCGCCCTAGCCGCCACGGGCGATAGCGCTGCGACGGCGGCGACAGCCCTCGGCATTGCCGGTGCGTCCGTCATCGGCGCTGGCTTCGTCGCGTCCAAGCGCCGCAACCGCTAGCGCAAGCTTTCATAGCCATTTTCAGCCGCCGCGTGGGCATAAATGCTCTTGCGGCGGCTCTTTGTATTTTCGCAGGTAGAGGCCTAGGTTCGCATCTACGAACCTAGGCATACGGAGTCTTTTGGCACATCTTGGTTGTACAGGACCACCACAAAGGGGACGGGCACCTTTGTGGTGGTGTCCCTACGACCAAGGAGGGCGTTATGTGCGGAAGTCACTTTGATAAGCAAACCCAACGCGAGCGTACCTGCTCGCTGGTTCACGGTACCTGGCGTTGTGTGGGTGCCAAAATAGCTTGCGCCGGCGCGTGCGCGCTTATGGTCGGTCAGCTGCTGCTGCCGAGCGTGGCGCTGGCGACGGAATGCGCCGATCCCGCCGCTGGGACGGATGAGGTTGCCGCGGCTCCGGTGACGCCGACGGTTGCGGAGGATACGGCTGCAACGACCGCACCAGCTGCTTCGACCGCGCCTGCAACCGATGCTGCTCCGACGGCGCAAGCCACCGCTGAGCCTCAGCAGACGGCCCCGACTGGCGCCACCGATGAATCCAACGATGCGGCACCCGCTGAACAAAATACTCCCAGCGACAACGCCGCCACGCCGGCGAATGACGCCATCATGCCCTGCGGTGTGACCGATGTTGTTGGCGGCAGCGGCGTTAGGGTCAATATTACGGTGCGGAACAATTACACCGACATCAAGAAAGAAGAAACGATTGAGTATGTGAAGGGGATTGCCCTTGTAGATGGAGACCAGTCTGCTCTCGATGGTAGCGCTTTGACTTTTATCGGCCTGGGGGACTTGATCGTCCATGCGGCGTATGACAGTGCGAACAATAAAACAACGCTTACCCTGGATATCAGCAAGATTCAGAGACAGAAGGAGGAGCAGAAGTACTTTACGGAGTACAAGGAGGATAAGTCCAAGATGACGACCACCTATGATGGATCCAAGCTTACGTATACGGGTACAGAGCCCGGGAATATCATCATCGGTGATCCGGACGACGCCTTTAAAGGAGACACCGAGGCGACCGGGAAACCCACTATTAACGAGATCCGGGATGACTACTACACCCGCACCCATGTCTACGAGAGGGCGTGCCTTGTTATCCCGGCAGCGGAATCAGAATCGGAATCCATCTCCTTTGCCAATGTTCAGAATACGAACTTCAATTGGCAGCTGGATACTGGTCCGCAGGCGACGGCAGGTGTCCCTAACTACTATGCAGATAAATACGAAATCGCTTATGAATGCTGGCAGGAATTTGAAAACAACGAACCCGTTGCTGCCTGGTATTCCGATAACGGCTCACATGGTTCCCTGCCGACTATTACAAAGTTTAAAAGCGGGAAAGAGTACGTGTATTCTCTTATGCTGAAGCCAAAAGACGGATACTCCTTCAGCGATGAAACCGTTGTTACCGTAAACGGGGAAACCGTAAAGTCGAGTCTAAGCGGAGAATTCCTGTATGTCCCTGCTATTAAAACAATTACGATGCCTGCTTCGTCGGAAAACGAAGCCCTCCATAACCTGGACGTCAACGACGTGAAGACCGACTACGCGCCCGGCGAGGCGCCCCGCGCGACCGCGACGATCCCCGCCGCCGATGCCGATAAGTATGAAATCGCCTATGAGTGCTGGGAAGAAATGGATGGCAGCGACCCTGCGGAGCTCAAGCCCGTTGCCTTCTGGTATTCCGACCCTGCAAAGTACACGCCGGGCATGAAGAAGATTGACCACTTCGAAGAGGGCAAGTTCTACATGTATTCCGTCGAGCTGAGGCTCAAGGGCGACAATACCGTGGCCGATGACTGCGAAATGAACGTCAACAGCCATTGGGCGCACCACATCAAGACCGTCAACGGTGTCTCCGCGCCAAACGCTGAACATATGCTGTGCGAGCAGCCGATTGACGAATGGCGTGCCATCGACGTTATCGAGATCAACGGCGCCACGACCACCTTTAAGGCGGGCGATAAGCCGGTCTTTACGGCGAGTGTTCCGACGGGCTCCAACTCCCTTCCGCAGTGTGAGTACTGGACGGGTAGCGACGGCAGTGAGGTGAATTCCGTTGAGTTTTGGGACCAGCACATCACCAATCACATCGATGTCTTTAAGCCCGGCGTGACCTATCGCTACGGTATCTACCTCAAGTCCGCGCGCGGCTTCTACTTTACGCCCGACACCAAGCTGGTGATCAATGGCCAGGAGTGCGGCTACCAGGTCGCGGACAGCGTGTCCGATGAGGACAGCGGCTGGATCTACACCCTGTGGCTCAACACCGATTTGACCTTTACGCCCGAGGCCACGCCGACTCCCAATCCGCAGCCTACGCCGGAACCCAAGCCGACGCCGCAGCCTGAGGTGAAGCCCGAGACCAAGCCCGCGACAAAGCCGGTCGCGACAGCTACCACGACCAAGACGGTTGAGAAGGCCACGCCGACCAAGAAGGGCGACGCCGTCCTGGCTGCCACGGGAGATACCACCGCAATGACGGTCACCGCCCTGGGCATCGCCGGCGCAACCGTTGCCGCCGCAGGCATCGCTGCGACCAAGCGTCGCAAGCGCTAGAGCTGGGTGACGGCTCTCGTTCTCGGCCTCAGCAAAATCTCAATCTGTAACACCAAACTGCCCAAAACGGATCTAGATGTTACAGATTGAGACGAACCGAATGGCCGCCAATCTAATGTCTCGATCTGTAATACCAGGCGGGGAATTTGACCTCTAACTGTTACAGATCGAGACAAACTGGCCGGCCAAGTCCAGAACCACCACAAAGGTGCCTGTCCCCTTTGTGGTGGTTTGCGCAGGTAGAACGGTAGGTTCGTATATATGAACCTACCGTTCGCTTTGTTTTTGGACGACGATTACGCTGGATGACTTTTGGTTTGCAGGAAAGGAACGACCATGAGGTGGACTGCTGTTCGAGCGCTTTGCCGCCGCCTGACCGTTGCCGCGGTGACCCTCACTATGGTGACGGGTTCGTTGCCCGCGGGCGCGTTTGCCGAGACCCTCACCACCGACGGCACTTTTGTGCAGACGGATAACGGCCAAGCAGCCGACGACGCTCCCACCGATTCGGCTGACGCCCAAACGCCAGACTCTGCTTCCATCGACCCCGCGCCCGATGCCGTCGCCGCCGACCCCACAGTGCTCGATACCGGTGACACCCCTACGCCCCCGGACTCCGAGATTGCATCGGCGGCAGGCCTGACGGGCGCTGGGCAGACCGAGAGCACACCTGCGGGTACGCTCGCCATCGATCTTGTCGAGGGCAAGGAGTTCGCCGAACAGCAGAAGCAGGAGGAGACCGCCGAAGCCGAAGCAACCTGGAATGAGGATCTTGGGCTCTGGATGACCTCGAAGGGCGCCACGGGCGTAAAAGGCGAATACGATGATGGCTACGTGGCCGGCGAGCAGACTCCCGCGCAGTACTACTTCTCGATCGATAGCCTCACCAACGAAATTTCTATCGAGTATGGCGACGCGGGCATTACCACGTTGGAGGTGCCCTCGACCATCGACGGCAAGCATGTCGTAAGCCTTACGGGTATGGGAAGCGCTACGCTCACATCGATCACCTTCGCCCCTAATTCGCATGTCCGCTCGGTTGGAGGCTTGGGCGGCAGCAGCATCAAAGAGATCGCACTGCCCGATTCGGTCGAGGAGCTCAAGAGCTATGCATTCTACAAAAGCAAGACGCTCCAAACGGTAACCTGGCCCAACAACGCGGCCTTTACCACGATTCCCGAGCAGGCCTTTAAGGAATGTGAACAACTTGACGACAATGTGGTGGCAACGCTGCCGCCTTCGGTCAAAACTATCGACTATCTTGCATTCGCCTATTGCGGCGTGCCACAGTTCTATGTCTCGGACACAACGGTACTCACCTTTACCCAGATCAACGTGCCGGGCACGGTGGAGCGGATTGAGCGCAATGCCTTTGACGGGTGCTCCTTTGTGTCGTCGGTGACGATCGGCGACGGCGTTAAATATATCGGAGCGCACGCGTTCGTCTCTCTTGATCCTGCGATTGCCGGCAAAGAGATTGTGCTACCCAAAAGCGTGGAAATGATAGAGTGGGGAGCTTTTGAGAACACGAGATACGGAAACGAGACGAACCATAATGCCGTTGCCCTGCGCGTGATGAACCCCGATCTTCGGTTTGGTGAGGCGGGCTATCCGGGCGACTATAATGAGCGCGTGACAATCGATGGCGTAACGTATGCGATTCCCTTTAGTGAAGGCCAGACCATCTATGCCTATGCGACCGATTCGGCTGGCAACCCCTCGATGGTCAAAAAGCTTGCCGATGCCGTGGCCGATCGCAAGGACTCCGTCGATTCCTCGAAGCCTGCTTACACGTTTGAGTGGATGGGCGAGGCGGCCCAGGTGACGGGCAAGCTTCCCCAGAGCGCGACGGCTACACTCGTGCAGGCGGGGCAGTCCACGCCGCTGGCGGTTGGCGATGACGGCAGCTTTACAGCGGACGCTCTCTCCAAGACAGCAGCCACCCTGCGCATTTCGCTCAGCGGTTACTATGACATGGTGCTGGCGCGCCCGGGCGACCAGATGACGGGCACATGGAATATCGGAGAGATTAAGGCGGAGGACTTTACCAAGATTCCGGCCTCGCGCGCGATTGAGCTCAACGTGGCCTATCTCGAACCGGTCGCAGGCCAGGATAAGACCGAACGCATTGAGCTCGATAGTCTCGATAAGATCGATCTGACGGTGAAGAGCGGCGGCAAGACGCTTAAGCCTGCCAAGGGTGACAAAGAAAACGACTTCCGTATCCAGGGCACAGCACTTGTGGTGTCGCAGGCCATTGCCGACGCGGACCAGGATCTGGAGATAACGCTCGAGCCCAAAGACAGCCTCAGGCTGGGTGGGGCGACGGCGACGGTGAAGCCTTCGGCCGGCAAGGTCGATATCGACTTGAAGCCCTGGGGTACGGCGACGGTCACGACCAAGGGCGACTACCAGGGCGCCAACCGCGTGCTGGTGTTCCGTACGTCCGACGGCAAGCTAGTTGCCGACGGTGTCACCTATTTGATGGGTTACGAAGACGATGACACCACGCCTATCATGAAGGCCGAGACGCCACGCCTCAAGGCCGGTTCGTACACCATCGTCGCCTTTAACAAGACGAGCTACGACATCCAAGCGACGAGCTATTCCACGTTTAGTCGCCTAGGGCTGACCGTGGGTAAGCATATCGCGCAAAAGCAGGTGAAGATTGAGGACGGCAAACAGCTCGACATGACGCTCGACGTCCCCGCGTTTGACGTGGAGGCGTATCGTGCCGAGCGCGGGCTGACGGCGGGCTCGGTTATCGCTGATTCGTCCGCGGTCGTTGGCGTGGAGACCGAGCTGCGCATTCATTACGAGCTCAAGGACAGCCAGGCTGCCAAGATTGAGATTCCGCTGGCCAAGGATGCCGTCGAGGATGCGTCCGCTGGCTCTCGCGACCCCGGCGATAGCTCCCATACATGGTGGACTGACGCGACGTGGGAGGGCGATAACCTCGTTCTCAATATGAAGAAGGGCATGGGCGCCGATGTGTTTGTGCGCTTTAAGCCTAAGGCCGCAGGCATCTATGCCATCTCGCCGCTTATTACGCTGGGCGAGGTGACATTGCCGCTGGGAAGCACCACACTCGAGGTTAGCGGATCGCGCATCGAGGTCGACAGCACCGACGTTCACAGCCTGCTGGGCAATGTGGCCTACGTTTATGCGGCGCCGGGCAAGAGCGTGCAGCTCACCGTGGGCACGGGCGCCTCGGCTGCAAAGTACACCGGCAAGACCAATAAACTCGGCCGTGCCAAGATTGAATACGACCTGCCGCAGGATACGCTTGCCGCCGAGCGCGTGACGCTCGAGGCGCGCGTGGGCTCGACCGACGTCGCCGCCGCTGCCGCAGAGGTGACGGCTCGCAATTATGTGCGCTATGTTCCGGGTGCTTCGGTCTGGAACTTTGATGTGACGTATCGTGGCGGTACGCAAAGCCTGGTCAAGGACGGCAAGGACACCGGCAAGAGCCTGTGGACCTTCCATCATCTGCCACAAAAGAAGAACGCCTACTGGACCTTTGACATCACGCTCGAGGTGGGAAACGAAGAGGCCGCCGACACGCTCGACCTGTACGTGGACTGCGTGGATGGCAAGACGGTGACGATTCCTCTGACTCAAAAGTCGCGCGAGGGCACCCGTGTTCGCTATGTGGCGGAGTATGTGGACGAGGGTTACCTTAAGCTGCTCGACGAGTTTAACAAGGCGAATGACTCGACCTATGTGAACTGCGGCAACTTTGAGCAAATCTTTATGCCGCAGACCTACCGCATCTCCAATGCTCAGCTTATGACCATGCTGAGTTTTGACGCCAACGCTTCGGCCAAAAAGCATTCCGCCGCGGCCGAGGAGCGCCAGCAGGAGTTCTCGAATGCCGTGCAGCAGTGGCACGAGTATATGATGGATAACTCGTTTAATGATGTCGACGAGGCCTTTAACGACGCGATTGACCAGATGGTCGCCGATGCGTTTGCCGAGGAAGACGAGGACGGCAAGGACGAGGGCGGCAACGCGCGTAAGGCTCGCCGCGCCCCTGCCGCCAGCGACGGTAAGGGTGATGATGCTGACAACGACGAGGCCGCGCAGTTTGCCGCCGAGCTTAAGGCTGCGGTTGGCGGCTCGTCGGTGCTGCTGAGCAAGCAGGGCGACAGCTATGGCGTCAACGTGGACAAGATGATCTTTGAGGACGCGTACGGCACCGGCGAGGATTGGTATCAGGAACTTGCGGCGGCCCAGGGCGCGAACGCTGCGGATGCGGCCGCCATCAAGGAGCTCGTCGACCATGCATCGCGAGCGGAGTTTATTGCCCAGCAGGCCGAGGATCTGGTGGGCCAGTCGATGGGTATCGGCCAGCTCAACCAATACGGAAGCTGGAATGACGCAACCGCTGCGGCGCTCAACAAGTGTGCGGGCATTAAGGCCAGCGAGTACAACGGCCAGTCGACGAGCGGGTTTAACGATTTGGGCCAGGCGCTCGGCAGCTCGCTGAGCTACAAGGCGGCTGACGACGATACCGTCAAGGGCTTTAAGGTCGCCGCGCCCGATGGCGAGCAGACGGCCTATATCGAGTCGGAGTTTATCGAGAACTCCAATAACAACAAGAACCAGGCGCTGCTGTTTAACTCAATCGCCATGCAATGCGACATTTTGGACAATCTGTACGATAACTGGAACGTAGTCCACAGCCTCAATAACTCTACGATTCGCGGTTGGCTTATGGCTTGGAAGCGCAACGGTGACGTCAGCGCCCACATGAAGCTCATCCGCACGATCCGTTCGCTCAAAAGCTACAAGATCGAGTGTGAGATGTTCGGCCAGGTCTTTAAGACCGATGCGTGGAAGGCGGCCGGCCAGGCGTTTCCCGCGGCGACCCAGGGCATCGGCATCTTTACCGGCATTTACGGCGTGAACGATGCCAGCAAGAACTGGGAGAACGTGAACGTCCGTATGCAGAAGGTGAAGGGCGAGCGCGAGGGCTATGAGCTTCAGCATACGCGCTTGCTTGCCAAGCCCGAGAAGACCGAGGACGACTGGAAGTGCATTTACGCGCTGCGCGACGCCATGGAGAAGGCGCGTGCGTTTGAGGATCTGCTGTATCGCCAGCTCTGCCACGATAGCACCGATGTGGCGGTGGGCTCCATTATGACAATCGCCGGCGTGCTGACGGCCGGTTCGGCGGGTACCGTGGTGGGCGCTGCCTATGACGCGGCTTCGACCAGCGTAGGTTCGGAGCGCGCGATTAAGCTGACCAATGCCGAATGCGCCTACGATGTTGCCTGCGAGCAGGTGGAGCGCGCATGCCAGAATCGTATTACGGTCAACTGGGGCGAGCTGACCGATGCCGAGGTCTACAAGGCCAACAAGGACGGCTTGATCTCGGATGAGAAGATGCAGTCGATCTTTGAGGCGCGTTATCGCAATGTGGCTGCCAAGGCTGCACCCGACCCTGCGGGCGTGGTGTACGAGGGCCTGCTGTCCAATACGGTTGAAGGCGCGACGGTTGAGCTGTGGAGCGCCGACGATGCGGCCGGCACCAATGCCACGCGTTGGGATGCCGAGGAGTATGAGCAGGACAATCCGCTTGCAACGGGTGCGGACGGTGCGTACAACTGGAATACGCCGACCGGCTGGTATCAGGTGCGCGTGACCAAGGACGGGTATGAGGAGGCGCGTTCGGCTTGGCTGCGCGTGCCGCCGATTCAGACTGAGGTGAACATCGGTTTGGTGTCGACGGCGGCGCCCGAGGTGGCTTCGGCCCATGCCTATACCGATTGCATCGAGGTTGAGTTTGCGCAGTATATGGACGCGAGCGACGATGCCCTGGTCGCATTGTGCTCGCAGGGCTTGGGCGACGTGACGTATACGTGGCTCGACAAGCAGGACGATCCCAATGGCAAGCCGTTGTCGCGCGTGCTGCGCATTCGCTATGCCGATGCGCGTGAGGCGGGCTCGACGGTGGCGTTTGAGCTTGATGGCGCTCGGAACTATGCCGGCACGGCCATGTCGCGCTGGGCAAGCGGGGAGCTTGCCGTGGGCGTTCGTGCCGACAAGCTCAGGCTCAACGTGGAGCAGGCCGTGACCATGCTTGAGGGCAGTGACTTTGAGCTGGTGGCGCACGTGACCGATAAGGCGGGCAAGCCGTTCGCGGGCGCCAAGGTTAGTGTTGGGCTGGAGTCCTCGGCTATCTGCTCTGTCGATGCCACCCAAGCCGTGACGGGCGAGGACGGCGCGGCGACGTTTGTGCTGCATGGTGCTCTGCCCGGTTTGACGACGTTGACGGCGGCGGTGGACGGCACGGCGCTGTCCAAGCAGGTCGACGTGCGCGTGTCTGCCGAGGCAGTGCGACCGGCGCGACCGGTGGCGACGATTGGTGCGACGACGTTTGGTGCATGGTCGCCCAAGGAGAACTACATTACGGTGCCCAAGGGTACGAAGCTGGAGCTTTCAGCCGAGGACGGCACGACGATTTGGTACACCACCAACGACACCTGCCCCTGCCGTGACGAAGGCCGCGTAAAGTACATCGAGCCCATTGCGCTCGATAGCAACATGTATGTGCGCATTGCGGCACAGCGCCCTGGCATGTCGTACAGCGAGTATTCCGAGCGTTTGAACATTACGATCACGGTGACCGATGAGGCGGTGCCTGAGCCCAAGCCGGAGCCCGAGCCCAAGCCGGAACCCAAGCCGACGCCTGGCAGCGGTGAGCAGGGTGGCGGTGCGGATGGCTCTGGCGGTACCGGGGCTCCTGCGGGTGGTTCGACTTCGACGACGACAACGGTGACGACGGACAAGTCCAAGGGTAAGGGCAAGAACGGTAAGAAGTCCGATAACGCGGTGCTCGTCAACACGGGAGACGCCACTGCGATGACGGTCGCCGCCCTGGGTATCGTCGGCGCAACCGTTGCCGCCGCCGGTGTTGCCGCGACCAAGCACCGCAAGCGCTAGGTTTTGGCGACGGCGCCCATCCTCGGCTTTAGCAAAATCTCAATCTGTAACACCAAACTGCCCAAAACGGCTCTAGATGTTACAGATTGAGATGAACCGAATGGCCGCCAACCTAACATCTCGATCTGTAACATGTAGCGAGGAATTTGGCCTCTAACTGTTACAGATTGAGATGAACGGGCGGACGTTCGCACAATATCTTGATCTGTAACAACTACGAGGCTCAACAGGGTCTGGCTGTTACAGATTGAGACAAACGTCGGAATTGGTTCGCCGGCCAAGTCCCCGACCACCACAAAGGTGCATGTCCCCTTTGTGGTGATGGGTTGGCCGGCATAGAAAAAGTCCCCGCCGGGCGTGTGCTCGACGGGGACTTTGCCGTTTGGTGGCTAGCGCTGCAGGTGATTACTCGCCTAGCAGGCTCTTGGTGATGGAAGCGGCGGCCTTCTTGCCGGCGCCCATCGCCAGAATGACCGTAGCGGCACCGGTGACGATGTCGCCGCCGGCCCAGATGCGGGGATCGGTGGTCTGGCCGGTCTCCTCGTCGGCAACGATGTAGCCCCACTTGTTGAGCTCCATCTTGCCGCCGATCTTGGCAGCGAAGGGGTTGGCGTTGGTGCCGATAGCCGAGATCGCAACGTCGCAGGGGATCTCCTCGATGGCGCCCTCGATGGGCACCGGACGACGGCGGCCGGACTCGTCGGGCTCGCCGAGCTCCATCTTCTGGACCTTGACGGCGCACACGGAGCCGTCCTCGCCAGCGACAAACTCGAGCGGGGAGACGAGCGGCAGAACCTCGACGCCCTCGGCCTTGGCATGGTGCAGCTCGGCGCGACGGCAGGGCATCTCGTCCTCGGTACGACGGTAGGCGATGATGGCGTGCTCGGCGCCCAGGCGCTTGGCGGTACGGACGGCGTCCATAGCCACGTTGCCGCCACCAAAGACGACGACGTTCTTGCCATGCTTGGTGGGGGTGTCGTACTCGGGGAACTTGTTGGCCTTCATCAGGTTCACGCGGGTGAGGTACTCGTTAGCGAAGAAGACGTTGGGCAGGTTCTCGCCGGGGACGTTGAGGAACTTGGGCAGGCCAGCGCCGGTCGCCACGTAGATGGCGTCGAAGCCCTGCTCGAACAGCTCCTCGGCCGTGGCCATGTTGCCCACGACGGAGTTGTACTCAAACTTGACGCCCATGTCCTCCAGGCCGTCGATCTCGCGCTTGACGACTGCCTTGGGCAGACGGAACTCGGGGATGCCGTAGACCAGCACGCCGCCGCCGGTGAAGAATGCCTCAAAGACGGTGACGTCAAAACCGTTACGGGCGAGCTCGCCGGCGCAGGTGATGCCGGACGGGCCGGAGCCGACGACGGCAACCTTCTTGCCGTTCTTGGGGGCCATCTTGGGCGTGGAGGCGAGCTCGGGGCGGTCACCCAGGAAGCGCTCGAGCTGGCCGATGGCCACGGGCTCGGACTTCTTGCCACGGATGCATTTGCCCTCGCACTGGTTCTCCTGCGGGCAGACGCGGCCGCAGATGGCGGGAAGCATGGAGTCCTCGCGGATGGTATCGAGAGCGCCGCCGAAGTCCTTCGCGCGGATCTGCTCGATAAAGCGGGGAATGTTGATGTTGACGGGGCAGCCCTCAACACAGAACGGCTTCTTGCAGTTGAGGCAGCGCTCGGCCTCGGCCAGTGCCATCTCCTCGGTGAAGCCCTTGTCGACGGGGCGGAAGTCGCAGGCGCGCTCGGCAGCCGGCTCCTCGTTATCGGGGGTGCGGGGCGACTTCATATCGGCAACGAAACGACCGTTAACTAGTGGCATGCGCAGCTCTTTTCCTCATAGGCCTTGAGGGACTCGCCCTCTTCGGAACGGTAAGCGGCCTGGCGGGCACGAAGGTCATCCCAGTCGACCAGGGTGGCATCGAAGTCGGGGCCGTCGACGCAAGCGAACTTGGTCACGCCGCCCACCTCGACGCGGCAGCAGCCGCACATGCCGGTGCCGTCAACCATGATGGGGTTGAGCGACGCGGTGATGGGGGTGTCGTACTTCTGGGCGGTGAGGGTCGAGAACTTCATCATCGGAACGGGGCCGACGCAGAAGACCTGGCTCACGGCCTTGTCCTGCAGCAGGCGCTCCAGCGGAGCGGTGACAACGCCCTGCTCGCCGTAGGAGCCGTCGTCAGTGGTGATGTGGATGTGGTCCTCGTCGAGGAGCTCGCGGAACTGGTCCTCCATGAGCAGGAGGTCCTTGGTGCGAGCGCCCATGATGGCGTGCACCTCGTGGCCGGTCTCGACCAGGTGCTTGGCGACCGGGAAGGCAATTGCCAGGCCGACGCCGCCGCCAATGACGGCGCAGGGGCCCTCGGCCATCTCGGTGGGAACGCCCAGCGGGCCCACGACGTCGCGCAGCGACTCGCCGGCCTCGTAGGTGGAAAGCATCTCGGTGGTCTTGCCGATCACCATAAAGATGAACTCGACCCAGCCCTCGTCACCGTTCCAGCCGGCCAGGGTAAACGGGACGCGCTCGCCCGTCTCGTTGGCGCGAACCATGAGGAACTGTCCAGCGTGCGCATGCTTGGCGATTGCGGGCGCCTCGATGCGGAACTTGAACACCTTCTCAGAGAACTGCGTCTTCTCCAGGATCTTATACATAGAACCCCTCTCTTGTTAGGGCCGCCGAACCGTGCCTCCACGGAAATGGACGGTAGCCCGAATAAAACCGTACGCGCACAGGCGTTGTGCAGACATACGATGCAAATTATACCCTCATGGACATGCTGTTTACGTGTGTCTTCGGCGGTTGGGAAAAGTGACCTGCCAAAAAGGGACAGGTTTATTTTGGTAGGTTTTATCAGGCAAAACGGCAAAGGGGGCCGGCCTCGCGCTTTGATGAGGCCGGCCCCCTTTGGAGCGTTATGCATGTATGGTGGCAGCGTGTTTATTGCGATGCGGCCACCGCGGCGTTTCCGCAGATAAAACCTGCCAAAATAAACATCCCTAAATGGTAGGTTTTAGTGCTTGCCGTTGGAGGAAGCGGCGCCGTTGACGTGGTCGCGGGCATAGATCACGCCGTGGACGATGGCCAGGCCGGCGGCGTCGGCGGCGCGGGCGCAGGTGTCCTGGAAGTCCTCGGCCTCGCGGGCGCGCAGCTGCTTGAGCACGTAGTCTGCCACGGCCATCTTGCCGGGAGGGTTGCCGATGCCGGTGCGGATGCGGCTAAAGTCGCGGCTGCCCATCTTGTCGATGATGGAGCGCAGGCCGTTGTGACCGGCATGGCCTCCGCCCACCTTAACACGCACGTCGCCGGCGGGAATATCGAGCTCGTCGTGGATGACGAGCAGCTCCTCGGCCTTGATCTTGTACTCGCGGCAGAGCTTGGAGATGGGGCCGCCCGAGGTATTCATGTACGACTGCGGCTTGACCAGTACAATCTGGCGCTTACCGCCCTCTTCCTCGGGATCGTTGATGTTGATGAGCGCGACCTCGGCGCCTGCCTGGTTTTTCCAGTACGTGACGCCGGCCTGACGGGCCAACTTGTCGATTGCCTTAAAGCCAGCGTTGTGGCGGGTCTCGGCATATTCCTCGCCAGGGTTGCCAAGTCCGGCAACCATGCGAATCTTAAGCGGCTGTGCAGCTGCCATGTTCATCCTTTCGTTGATTTGTCGTCTGCTATGGTGAGCGACCCTGTTGCCGCTGTCAAATGGAGGGCAATTGAGGTTGTTTGGGGGCGTTTGGACAGCCGTCGAAATCCAAGGTGGACAGTTAGTTCAGATACGTATAAGTTCCGAGGACTTGAAGTGCTCAATTCAATGCTGGTACGTTGTTTTGGAGCTTTAGTTAGTCCATATGGCGCTGTTTTGAAGTCTATCCTGCCTTCAAATAGGGCGAATGGTATAGAGATAACTGCAAAACAGCCTAATTCAATGTGTCCATTTATACGTATTTGAACTAACCGTCCAGCCCTGTTCGACGGCGCGCGGGTGATTCGCCGTTTAGACCGGCGCAAGGCCGATTCCGGCCCGCAGGGCGTTGAGCCAAGCGGCCTGACGCTTGCGATAGCCCTTGATGCGATATCGGAATCGGACTCCCGCGAGTCGATGCATCGTTTGGGCGAAGGCTTCGAGTGCAACAAGGTCTTTCATTTGGTCGCGATTGATAACCAGGACGTGGATGCCCATTGCCTTGAGGCCATTATTTCGATTGCCATCGTGGATGCGAGCGTTTTGAAGCTCATGTCCAATTCCGTTGTATTCGTTGTCGACTCTGGCTGCCGGGCAATATAGGTCGCAGATGGCATAAGGGATGCCGGAGGACATGTTGACCGCAAGGGTGTCGAAATCGACACGGTAGTTGAGCAGCAGGCCTCCCATGGGCAAGCCGCAACACCCGAATCCGCCAAAGCGCATGGGTGCGCCCAGGACGGCGAACATCAATGATTCCGCTGGGGATGCGGATCCGGCCCGGGCGAGTTTGACAGCCGTACGAAACGAGGCGTAGGAACTGCTTTTGGCAAACCGTGCGACTGCCTCGAGCTCTTCGATGGTTGTGGCGGGTTCGCATTTGTAGTGTGCCTGTTCGTAGCGGGTTTCGGCTTGCTTTTCGGGTGTCGGTTGGTCGCCCTGGCAATCGAGGTCGTCCATCGCTTCGAAGCTGTTGGCCTTGGGCCACGTGTCGTCATAGGCGATGGGGTAAGTTGCCTCGGGCGGAAGTGAGTAGGTTCCGAGCAGCTCCATGAGAAGCATCAAGGTTTTGGCAACTGATTCATTTTTGGAACAAAGCATGGCTGTCATGGCAGGAGACGTTGCGTAGATGTCGGCCTCGACGTGCATAATTGCACCTTCAGGAAGCGGAGCGGAGAGAATATGCTGAAGAAGTCGCTTGTCGGGGCGTCTGTTGTCTTCGTTTGAAACGAGAAGATCGAGCAGTTCGGAATCATCTTCATTCCAGGCGTCGAGTATCGAAAGTGCGCCAAAGTCTATCGCGTCATTGTTGGGAATACAGCTAGCCAAGGCATGTGCTTGCTGTTCGCTATCAACGAAGTCCCAGGGTAGGGCAGAGTACGCCCGTCGTGCGCGACGAATTGCGCGAAGGGCGGAGAAATGTGAAATCACGGTCGTCATAGCTATAACGTACTAAGTTGGCGGCAGAATGCGACCGCCATACCGTTCTTTTCGCTTAGCGGGGCGCTGCGCGCCATGAACGGCTGGGTGTTATGAAATCGGTGGAATCGGTTGAGGGGATTGCAGGAAATTGAGCTCTGCCGCGAAGGTTGACGATAGCTACTGGGCAGTTAGTTCAGATACGTATAAGGCGGCGGGCGTTCGAGGGCGATTTGAGGATAAATATGCAGCGGTTGTACTCGAAAACGATGAGCTTTGGACGGCATGGCATCCGCCGGGGAACTCAGAAGGCTCCGAATGGTCCTTTGGAGCTTTAAAAAATACGTATCTGAACTAATTGTCCAGGGCGGGTTGGCGAGGGATAGAAAAAGGGTCGGAAGCGAGCTTCCGACCCTTTAAAAGCATCAAAGATGATGCGATGCGCGTTGGATTACAGCGCGAAGTCGCCGCCGACGAGCGTGGAGACGGGCTCCTCGTGGTAAACGGCGGAGATGGCCTGAGCGAACTCCTCGGCGACCGAGATGGTCTTGATCTTGCCGCCGACCTCGACGGGAATGGCGTCGGTGACGACGCACTCGACGATGGGGGCGTCGTTCAGACGCTCGATGGCCGGACCGGAGAAGATGCCGTGGGTGGCGCAGACGTAGATGTCGCCGGCGCCCATAGCCTTGAGCTCCTTGACGTTGGCGCACAGGGTGCCAGCGGTGTCGATCATGTCGTCGTTGATGATGCAGGTCTTGCCCTTGATGTCACCGATGATGCCCATGACCTCGGCGGCGTTGTGGCGCGGACGGCCCTTGTGGGCGATGGCCAGGTCGCAGCCGAGCATGTCGGACAGCTTCTTGGCGGCCTTGGCACGACCCACGTCGGGGGAGACGACAACCAGGTTGTCGGTGTCGAAGTGCATGTCGTTGTAGTACTGGCCAAATAGCGGCAGTGCGGACAGGTGGTTAACCGGGATATCGAAGAAGCCCTGGATCTGGCCCTGGTGCAGGTCGAGGGTGATGATGCGGTTGACGCCGGCACGCTCGAGCAGGTTGGCGACGAGGCGGGCGGTGATGGGCTCGCGCGGGCCGGCCTTGCGGTCCTGGCGGGCATAGCCGTAGTGGGTGATAACGGCGGTGATGGAGCGGGCGGATGCGCGCTTGGCAGCGTCGGTGGCGATGAGCAGCTCCATGAGCATGTCGTTGACATTGCCGCCGGCCACGGACTGAATCAGGAAGACGTCGGCGCCGCGGACGGTCTCGTCGTAGCGGGCGTAAATCTCACCATTGGCGAACTGCTTTAGCGTAAGGCCCGAAAGCTCGACCCCAAGGTACTCAGCAATCTTCTGAGCGAGGGGACGGTTGGAGGAACCGGAATACACGCGGATGGACTTGCGCATATTCTCCGACTTCTCGGGATCATTAATCGGCATTACCCTTCTCCTTTATACATCGAATGCCATATAGATGCCTTGTTGCATTGTAACCGCGCGGCGGGGTTTATCGGGTCCTGATAACGTCTTTACCGCCAACGGACACGAACCGACCACTCATCCGGTTGCGCAGGTCACGATAGAAAAAGGAGCCGCCCCCATGGAACAGCTCCTTTTGTGCTTGGTAAAACGTTATACCTCGTCGTCCTCGTGCAGACGGCGGCGATAATCGGCGGCCCAGCCCTCAATATTTACCTGACGGGCGCGGCCCAGGCCGAGTGCGTCAGCCGGGACCGGATCGGTGATGACGGAGCCGGCGGCCACGAGCGCGCCGTCGCCGATCTGGGCGGGTGCGACCATCATGGTGTCGGAGCCAATGAAGGCGTCCTTGCCGATGACGGTCTTGTGCTTGTGGACGCCGTCGTAGTTGCAGGTGATGGAGCCCGCGCCCACGTTGACGCCGGAGCCCATGGTGGTGTCGCCGATGTAGGACAGGTGCGGCACCTTGGAGCCCTCGCCGATCGTGGACTTCTTGATCTCCACGTGCGTGCCGGCCTTGGAGCCGTCGAGCATGTGGGTGCCCGGGCGCAGGTAGGCGCGCGGGCCGCAGTCGACGCCGTTCTCGATGACGGCCTCGATGGCGATGGTCTCATCGATGGTGCAGCCGCTGCCGACGGTGGTGTCGGTGAGGCGGCTGTTGGGGCCGAGCTGGCACTCCTCGCCCACGGTGACGTGGCCGATCAGATGCGTCTGCGGCCACACGACGGTGTCGCGGCCGATGGTGGCATCAGGGCCGATCCAGGCCTGCGTGGGGTCGATGAAGGTAACGCCCTCGGCCATCCAGTGCTCGTTGATGCGGTCGCGCGCGATGGCGGTAAGCTGCGCGAGCTGGATACGGCTGTTGACGCCCAGACCGTCGCGGTAGTCGTCGCAGTGGAAGATGGAGACTGCCTGGCCGTGACCTTTGATGATCTCGAGCATGTCGGGCAGGTAGTACTCGGATTGCGCGTTGTCGTTGCCGATCTCGTTAATGTGGGCGGCGAGCTGCGCGCCGTCAAAGGCGTAGCAGCCGGCGTTGCACTCCAGCAGCGTGGCGGCCTGCTCGGGCGTGCAGTCCTTCTGCTCGATGATGCGCTCGATCTGACCATCAGCGCCCAGCTTGATGCGGCCGTAGCCAAAAGGATCGGGCGGGGTCATGGTCATGACGGTGCAGGCGAGCTCGCCGGTGGCGACGGTTTGCGCGAACTTGGCGACGGTGTCGGAGGTGATGAGCGGCAGGTCGCCGTTGAGCACCACGACGGGGCCTTGCGTGATGCCACAGGCCTCGAGCGCGACCTTCACGGCGTGACCGGTGCCCAGACGCTCGGTCTGCTCGACGCACTCGACCTTGGTGGCGCTGTTGGCGTAGGCGCCGTCGATGAGGGTGCGCATCTCGTCGGCGTGGCTGCCGATGACAACCACGACGCGGCTGCAGCCGGCCTTGATGGTAGCGTCGACGATCCACTGAACCATGGGCTTGCCCAGGATCTTGTGCGAAACCTTGCAGTGGTTCGACTTCATGCGGGTGCCCTCGCCGGCGGCGAGGATAATTGCGGTTGCGTCCATGTGATCTCCTGTTACGTTATAGAGACGTGTGTTTGGAAACGATACACGGCGCAATATGATACCGCAGGCATATGATGAGCGCGTAACGATTGATGCGCGGCAGCTGAGGCTTGGGCCGCTGGTGTGGTGTTTGCGCTGCTTGCGGGCGGTGCCGGCAGTGCTTCGGCGTCGGTGATTTGGCGGGAGGGCGGGGATGCCTATGGACAACATACGAGAGGGTTCGGGCGCCGAGCCCGTGGGGGCATTTTCGATGTCGCATCCGGCAGTTCCGGCGCTCTACATGGTGCTGACGTTGGGGCTCACCATGTTCTCGATGCAACCGGTGTTGATCGCGCTGTCGCTTGCGGGTGGGTTGGCGTACGGGTTTGCGACGCGCGGTGCTGCGCGCACGTTGGGGGCGCTTCGCTGGCAGCTGCCAGTGATTTTGATCATCGCGGTGCTCAATCCGCTGTTTAGCGCCTCGGGCTCGACGGAGCTGTTTCGTATTGGCATGCGCGCGGTGTATCTGGAGAGCATGGTTTACGGCCTGTGCATGGGCGGGCTGTTTGTGGCGAGCGTGCTGTGGTTTGAGGCGGCGGCGTCGATGCTCGAATACGACAAGGTGCTCGCACTGTTGGGCAACGCCGCGCCGGTGCTCGCGCTCATGATCTCGATGTGTATGCGGCTTATCCCGCAGTTTTTGCGCCGCGGCCGTACGGTGCTGGCGGTGCAGGACGCGATCGATGTGCCGGGGCGTGCGCCCGCCGATCCCGTGCGATCGCGCCTGCGGGCGTCGAGCGTGCTGATGGGCTGGGGCATGGAAGATTCGCTTGAGCGCGCGGATGCCATGCGCTCGCGCGGGTGGGGTGCTGCGTCGCGCCGTACGACGTACGCGCGGTATCGACTGGGACGCAGCGACGTTGCCGCGCTGGTCGAGCTCGCGCTGTTTGGTGCCGCCGCGGTGGCAGTGGCATGGACCGCGACAACGCAGTATTCGTTTTACCCGCAGCTTTCGGTGCCCGCGCCGTGGCTGGGCTATGTTGTATACGCGGCCTGGATGGCGCTGCCCTGTGTGCTGCACGCGATTGACGAGAAGAGGTTTGGCTGATGACCCGGTTGGACGGAAGCATGATGGCGGGCATGGTGTGCGGCTCGGATACGCCGGCGATTGAAGCGCGGGGTCTGCGCTTTGCCTACCCCGGGGCCGAGGCGCCGGTGCTCGACGGGCTCGACTGGTCTGTTCCCCAAGGGGCGTTTGCACTGCTGGTAGGTGGTACGGGGTCGGGTAAGTCAACGTTGCTCTCGCTGCTCAAACCCGAGATTTCGCCGACGGGCGAATGCGCTGGCGAGCTGCGCGTGCTGGGCGAGAGCGTTGCCGACATGGATGTTCGGGCGTCCGCGGAGCGCGTGGGCTATGTGTTTCAGGACCCCGAGAACCAGATCGTGTGCGAAACCGTGTGGCACGAGATGGCGTTTGGTCTGGAAAACTTAGGCATGTCGCGCGACGAGATGCGCCGTCGCGTGGCCGAGACCAGCTATTTCTTTGGGTTGGAGGATTGGCTCCACCGCGATACCGATACGCTTTCGGGTGGACGCAAACAGCTGCTGTCGCTGGCGGCTGTGCTGGCGTTGCGCCCACGCGTGCTGCTGCTCGACGAGCCCACGTCCCAACTGGATCCCGTTGCCGAGAAGAGTTTTCTGCATGCGCTGTTCCGCGTGAATCGCGAGCTGGGCTGCACGGTTGTCGTGGCAACGCATCAGCCACGTCCGATGCTCGAATACGCGACGTGCGCGTATCGGATTGAAGACGGACGCGTGTGCGAGGTGGCCGACATTGCCTCCCTGGGGCATCGTGAAGAGCTGTTTTCTGGCGAGGCGTCAGGGTGGGGTGCCTCGCGGCGTGCAAAAAACGGAGTTTTCAGCAGCGCCAGTGGCCAGCTGGGCTCTTTGGACCCGCGCGCGGGCGCTCCGGGTGCAGAAAAATGGCTGAAATCGGACAAATCGGGTGAATTTGAGGCGCAAATACTGCCGCAGGGTGACTCGGGGGCACCATCGCGCGCCGGTGGATGCCGAATTCTCCCAAAAATGCACGCTGGGTCGGCTACCACCCTGGCAGGGAGCTGGTTTCGCTACGATCGGGCGTCCGGCTGGGTGCTGCGCGGACTCGATGCGTCGTTTTCGGCAGGCGCGGTGCATGCGGTTGTGGGCGGTAACGGCTGTGGTAAGTCGACAATGCTTTCGGTGCTGGCCAAGACGGTCAAGTTGCAGCGTGGGCATATGGAGCGCGGGGCTGCCTCGACGGCACTGCTGCCTCAGAATCCCAAGGCGTTGCTGGTTGCCGAGACAGTGCGCGATGAGCTGATGGAATGGGCTTCGACCTGCGGGTATGACGAGGGCGCGGCCCAGGAGCGCGCGGCGCAGCTGGGATTGGACGGCCTGGATGGGCGCCACCCGTACGATCTTTCGGGCGGGCAGCGTCAACTGCTTGCGTTGGCAAAACTGCTTCTGATTGGCCCCGAGCTGCTGTTGCTCGATGAGCCCACCAAGGGTCTAGACCTGGTCAGCCGCCGCATCATCGCCCGCACCCTGCGTGACCATGCGAAGGCTGGCGGCACCGTCATCATGGCCACACACGATCTGGATTTTGCCGAGCAGGTTGCCGATGACATTGCCATGATGTTCGACGGTGAGATTGCCTGCATGGAGCCGCCGGCCGACTTCTTTGCCGACAATGTGTTTTATAGGGCGTGATGGGATGACGGATTATCGCGTCGCGCGCCTACTCGCAAAACTGGAGATCCCGCTGCTGCTGGCGGTGCCAGCCGTGATGGCTGCGGCGTTGCTGGCGGGCGTTGAGCAGGCGGCACTTGCCATGCTTGTCGTGGTGGCGCTGGTGCTTGCGTTGTTCTTTGCGGGCTACGAGGCATCGCGACCGGGCCTGCGCCAGATTATGCCCACGCTGGTTCTGGCGGCGTTGGCCGCGGCGGGGCGCATCTTGTTTGGCCCCATTCCCGACTTTAAACCCGTGAGCGCCATCGCCATTATCGCCGGGGCGACGCTCGGTCGTCGTAACGGCTTTATGGTCGGTGCGCTGGCGGCGCTGACCAGCAACTTCTTTTTTGGGCAGGGCATGTGGACGCCATGGCAGATGTATGCCTGGGGTCTGGTTGGCTATGTTGGCGGTGAGTTGGCGCATGCGGGCGCGTTCGACCGTGCGGATGGAACCGTGCGCATGCCGTCGCTGATGGCGTACGGCTTTGCATCGGGCCTGCTCTACGGCGTGGTGATCAACGCCTACGACATCATCGGTTTTGTGCAGCCGCTCACGTGGGCGGGCGCCGTGGCGCGTTTTGCCACGGCGGTGCCGTTCGATATCACGCACGGCCTTGCGACCTGCGTGTTCTTGGCTGCCCTGTATAAGCCCTGGTGTCGACGGATCAACCGAGTCGTCGTGAAATACGGGCTGTAGGGCATTTCGCGTTCCCTCACGAACTTGCGGTGGAATAGTTCTCGTTTTTGGCTGTTTGGGGCCGAAGCAGGAACTATTCCACCGCAACTTATAGGGGGACGAGGTCAGATGATCCCTTTTCCTCCGTCCCCAGGGGGTCAGTTGGGGCTAGAACTCTAGGGTGAGGGTGACGGGACAGTGGTCGCTGCCAAAGATGTCGCCACGGATACCGGTGTCGCGAACGTTGGCGGCGATTGAATCACTTACCAGGAAGTAATCGATGCGCCAGCCTGCGTTGTTCTTGCGGGCATTAAAGCGGTAACTCCACCAGCTGTAGACGCCCTCGACGTCGGGGTTTGCCGTGCGCCAGGTATCGGTAAAGCCGGCGTCGAGTAGCTCGGTAAACTTGCCGCGCTCCTCGTCCGAAAAGCCGGCGTTGCCGCGGTTGGACTTGGGGTTCTTAAGGTCGATCTCCTCGTGCGCCACGTTAAAGTCGCCGCAGGTCACGACGGGTTTGCCGGTCTCGCGCTCGAGCGCGCTCAAAAAGTCGCGATAGGCATCGTCCCAAGCCATGCGTACATCGATGCGCGCGAGCTCATTTTGGGCGTTAGGCGTGTAGACATCCACAAACCAGAACTTGTCGAACTCCAGCGCGCAGACGCGGCCCTCGGTTGCGGCTTGGGCGACGAGCTCGCCCGCCTCGCCCTCGCCGGCGTAGGGCAGCAGTGCGTCGGCGTGCAGCACGCGCAGCGGTTCCTGGCGGCTAAAGACCGCGGTGCCCGAGTAGCCCTTGCGCTCGGCGTAGCTCCAGGTTTGGTGATAGCCGGGCAGGTCGATATCGACCTGGCCCTCCTGCAGCTTGGTCTCTTGCAGCGCCAAGATATCGACGTCGAGTTCTTGCGCGATCTGGATAAAGCTCGGGTCCTTTTTGAGCACGGCGCGCAGGCCGTTGACGTTCCACGAGGCGAAAGTGTAAGTCTGAGGCATGGTGTCCTTTCGACGGGGTTGGCAGGCTTAAGATTAGCGCAACAGGGGCGGGGCGGGCCCCGCGGACGACGGCGCAATCGCGGCCGCCCCGACCAACATGGACGGAGGACAAACATGACGCAAGCGATAACAGATCCCAAGCAGGCCTCCGCCGCGCTGGCGGAGCTGTTCAATACCCACGAGCACGTGGTGTTCTTTGGCGGCGCTGGTGTTTCCACGGCGAGCGGCATCCCCGATTTTCGCAGCGTGGACGGCCTGTATCACCAGCAGTTTGCCTATCCGCCCGAGACCATGCTCTCGCATAGCTTTTACGAGACGCATCCGGCGGAGTTCTTCGACTTCTACCGCACCAAGATGATCGCGCTTAACGCTAATCCCAACCGCTGTCACACCAAGCTCGCCGAGCTGGAGCGAGCCGGCGAGCTCGACGCCGTGGTGACGCAAAACATCGACGGCCTGCATCAGATGGCGGGCTCGCAGCGCGTGTTCGAGCTGCACGGATCGGTCCATCGCAACATTTGCCAGTCGTGCGGCGCGGTCTATAGCGCCGAGTGGATTTGCTCGCGCGAGCACGAGGACGCCGCGGGCGTGCCCGTGTGTCCTGCGTGCGGCGGGCGCATTAAGCCCGATGTGGTGCTCTACGAGGAGCCGCTCGACGAGCGCGTGCTGACCGGCGCCGTTGCCGCCATCGCCGCGGCCGATGCCCTCATCGTGGGCGGGACCTCGCTCGTGGTGTATCCGGCGGCAGGCCTTACGCGTTACTTTACTGGCGATACGCTGGCCATTTGCAATTTGGCGCCTACCGATCAGGATGCAAATGCCGACCTGCTGATTTCTTGCGACATCGCGGCCGCGTTTGCGTTCTAGCCCGTGTGCGCGGATACAATAGAAAGACTGAGTGCAAAGCGACCCCGCCGCCAGCTCCCCAAGCTCGGCGGCGTGGGCATTTTAGGAGGATGTTCATGGCGAACGACAGCAAGACATGGCGGTGCGGAAAGTATGAGCTCAGCTTTGACCGTCCGCGCATCATGGGCGTCCTCAACGTGACGCCCGATTCGTTTAGCGATGGCGGGGAGCACTTCGACCCGGATGCCGCCATCGAGTACGGCCTGGCGATGCTCGACGCCGGCGCCGACATCATCGACGTAGGCGGCGAGTCCACGCGCCCCGGCTTTACCCCGGTTAATCCCGACGAGGAGGCTCGCCGCGTGCTGCCCGTGGTGCGCGCGCTGGCCAAAGAGGGCGCCATCGTCTCGATCGACACGCGTCACGTGGCGGTTGCCAAGGCGGCCGTGCGCTGCGGCGTCTCGATCGTCAACGACGTGACCGGCTTCACTGACCCCAAGATGGTCGAGTTTGTTAAGACGAGCACCTGCGGCGTCATCGTGATGCATGCCGGCGAGGTCGCCGCGCCTACCCGCACGCACGCAACGGTGCAGCTCGATACCTCGGCGGCGGCGTTTGTTGCCGAGAAGGCGCGCGAGGCGGCTGCCGAGGCCGCGCGTGAGGCTGAGAAGCCGGCTCGCCGCCGTCGCGGCAAGTTACTGGGCGAGCCTAAGCCGGAGGCCAAGCTTCCGGGCGGCGTGGTGCAGCCCTCGTTGCCGTTTGGCGATCCGGAGCCCGCGACCGAGCCTGCAAGCGAGCAGGAGACGCCGGCCGCCGAGCAGGCTGCTGCCGCCGAGACCGTCGCGCCCGCGCCCGAGGCCACCGAGGCCGCATCGGAGTCCAATGACCGCCTGGCCGCCATGATGCGCCGCAGCGCCCGCCGCGAGGAGGCCTACGTGCCCACCTCGCAGCTCCGCCGCTTCACCCTGCCCGATTCGGCGCCCATCATGCGCCGCGTCATGGGCTTTCTGTCCGACCAGGCCCGCGCGCTCATCCACGCCGGCGTGTCGCGCGACCGCATCTGCATCGATCCTGGCCCGGGCTTTGGTAAGTCGGCTAACGAGGACATCGTCATCCAGCGCGAGACTGCCAAGATGGCGTCACTGGGCTATCCGCTCATGTGCGCTGTATCGCGCAAGCGCTTTGTGGGCGCCGTCTCGGGCGTGACCGAGGCCGCCGAGCGCGATGCCGCTACGTTTGGCGTGTGCCTGGGCGCCATCCAGGCCGGCGCCAACATCGTGCGCGTGCACGACGCCGCGGGCTTTGCGCAGTTCCTGAACGGCTACTGGGCGGTTGCCAAGCCGCAGCCGCGCCGCGCGTTTGTGGCCGTGGGATCCAACTTGGGGCATCGCTGCGACAACATCCGCGCCGCACGCGACATGATCGCCGAGATTCCACTTACCTGCGTGTCCAACTCCTCCAAGATCTACGAGAGCGAGCCGGCCTACGAGACGCGCCAGGACGCGTTTGCCAACGCCGTCATCGAGATCAAGACCGAGTTGGCGCCGCTGGTGCTGCTCGACGAGCTCATGAAGATCGAGGCCGAGCTGGGCCGCGACCGCTCCAAAAAGGCCAAGGCCAACGGTCCGCGCACCATCGACCTGGACCTGCTGTGGATGGACGGCGAGACCCACGGCGGCAAAAAGCTGCGCCTGCCGCATCCGCTGATCGGCGAGCGCGACTTTGTGCTGGTGCCGCTCGAGGATCTGATGCACGACCCGGCGCGGTTCTTCCGCTACAACGGCGTCGAGGTCAAGGAGCCCGAGGATCGCGTGGGCCATATCGTGGGTGAATTGGGGCGTATGTAGATGATCGAGATGAACGCTGTAGTCGCTGCCACTGAGCTCGACGCGGCGCGTGACGCGGGTCGCGAGGGCGTGTCCGCGGGCTGGTGCGCGTGGAGCGTGGGCGATGCTTCGCTGACGTTTTCGCTGGTCGTGCGTCCGGATGTGAACATGCATGCCTTCCACGGCCTGCCGTTTGTGGCCGCGATGGGCATGATGGACGCGCTCGTGGGCACGGCTTCGACGCCGGGGTTGGGCCTTGCCGGCAAGGTGGGCATTGAGTGGCCGAGCAATATCGTGTGCGGTGCGCCTGCGTTTGAGACGTCGCTCGCGCGTGTTGCCGTGAACGGCGGTGCCGGTGCTGCGGGCATGTTTGCCGCGGTGACGGTTGATATTGAACGTGCGGCGCTGGGCGAGCTTGGCGTGGATATGGCCGACGAGGTGCTGGTCGAGGCATTGGCCACCGCCGTGCTGACCCGCGTTGACACCTGGGCGGTTGCCGCCAACACACCACAGGGCGCTGCCGGCCCGCTGGCTCCGGTGCTGGGTGAGTACTTCGATATGGTGCCGCTGCTGGGTCGTCAGGTTGCGGCGGTGTCGCCCAACGGTTTGCCGCTTGCGGTCGGTGTGTTTGCGGGCCTGGACATCTGGGGCCGCGCGACCATCAAGACCGATGCCGGCGAGCAGGAGTTTCCGCCCGAGGCCGTACGGATTCGCGGGCTGTAACGCGGGGCGTTCGCGCCCAAAGATAGACATGACAACAAGACCCTCCTCGGCCTGTGCCGGGGAGGGTTTCGCCTATCTGGGGAATGGGTTGCCAGCGCCCTATTCCTCAAAACTGAAAAATTTTCGTTTTTGAGGAATAGGCTTGGCGAACGTTTGCGGGGCTGTGACATCGGGCGTGCTCGACTTATGTCCCTGTTTTACCCCCAGCTTCTGCATGCGGCGGTAGATTTCGCAGATGCCCTTAATGGTGAGCTGTCCGTCGACCACGTCGAAGGCATCGGTCGAATCGGCGACGATGCCGGCGAGACCGCCCGTGGCGATAACGGTGGCATCCTCGCGGCCCAGCTCGCGCTTCATGCGCGCGACCAGGCCCTCGGCCATGGCGGCAGCGCCCACCACGGCGCCGACCTTGATGCACTCTTCGGTGTCGCGACCGATGGCGTGCTCGGGCGCCTCGAGCGGCACGCTGGCGAGCTTGGCGGCACGGGCGGCAAGCGCGTCCATGGAGATGCGGATGCCCGGCGCAATCGCCCCGCCAATGTAATAACCGTCCTCATCGATGACGTCGATATTGGTCGCGGTGCCAAAGTCCACCACGATTGCCGGCGCGCCGTAGAAAGTCTCGGCCGCAACGGCGTTGGCGACGCGGTCGGCGCCCACGGCCTGGGGGCGCGCCGCGCGCAGCTTGGTCACGGCGGCCGTCTGCGGCCCGATGACGATGGCGTCTGCGGCAATGCGGTCGGCCACGGCGTGCCACTCGCGCGAGAGCTGCGGCACCACGCCCGCAAAGGCGATCGCGTCAACCGCATCGAGCGAGAGGCCGTACATCTTAAAGAAACCCATCAGGCGCACGTGGATCTCGTCGGCGGTATAGGAGCGGTCGGTGGGCATACGCCACGACTGCACCAGCTCGTCTCCGTCAAACAGACCCATGGCCGTCTGCGTGTTTCCCATATCGATAGCGAGCAGCATGTCTACTCCCGGTGTCGGCATAAAAGGACGCGCACCATTGTATACGTGCCGTCGACGGCGCTCGGCTGCGATTCGTTTACGGTGATAGGGGTCGAGGGGTTTAAATATGAAGGAATTATGCTCTACGAGATTTTCCTTGCCGTTTACCGAACTCCCACGTAATATTCTTTCTTGCGCACATGAGGCGCCCAGACATTGCGGGGTGGAGCAGTCTGGTAGCTCGCCGGGCTCATAACCCGGAGGTCGTAGGTTCAAATCCTGCCCCCGCGACCAAGAACTTTAGCAGCTCGTCGGCCTAGCCGGCGAGCTTTTTTGTTATTCCGGGACTGTTCTCTCAGCCCAATTCCCAACATCTCAAACAAAATCTCGATCTGTAACATCTAGACCCGATTTGGGCGGCCAGGTGTTACAGATCGAGATATACCGGTGGGTTGGGTCCCGTTTGTCTAAATCTGTAACACGAGGGACGGATTTTGCCGAGTTGTTGTTACAGATTGAGATTTTGTTGTTGCTCTCCTTTATGAGTGAATCTTGACTCTTTTTATTATGTGAGGCGGACGGGCTATCGATAATCACGGGCCGGATGGATTGACTTGTCGATTGATAGACTCCAATTGGAAGGAGCTGCGACGACCCTTAACGATCCTTAACTAGAAACAGTGACGTCTTAAAAACAATAAAGGGGCCGCTATGTAGGGGCCGTCTATACGATGCCTTTGACTTACACTTCTTTATGGAGCCATGTAAGGAGGCGGCAATGCAGCAACCCATTGCGACAAACGATGTGATTCTATTTTCCACTCTCAGGGAGAATCAGTACTTCGATCGAAAGAGCGCCCGCAAGGATGACAAGGAGATTGCGAAGCATATTAGTGCATTCGCCAACTCGGCGGGAGGCAAGCTCGTTATCGGTATCGAGGATAATGGTGAGGTAACGGGCTTCAAGCGTAACGGCGCGCGCGACATTGAGAAATTCGAGCGCGCTGCGCTCACGACTTGCACGCCAACCCCTATTGTCCGCAAAGACCGAATCCCCGTGGTCAATTCTTCGGGCGAGGAGGACTTCGTTCTCGTTTTGGACATCGATGCCTCGACCAACCACTCTGTTGCTCGCGTGAGCGACGGCGAGGTTTTCTTGCGGCAGGACGACAAGAGCGTGAGGCTCAGCCGCGAACAGGTATTTGCCCTCGAGTACGATAAGGGGCAGAGAATCTTCGAGGACGAGCTTGTTGAGGATTCCTCCCTAGATGACGTGGACCATGAAGTGCTTGATCGCTACAAAGGGATTCTTGGAACCGAAGTTTCCGACGAGCAGGTCCTTAGAAGTCGTCGTTTTATGCGTGACGGAAAGCTGACCGTTGCTGGAGCCCTGCTATTCGCGCTGGATCCGTCCGCGATGATGCCACAGGCGCGAGTCCGTGTCCTGCGCTACGACGGCGTCAAAATGGAGACGGGCGAGCGTCTCAACATCACGAAAGAACGAAGCTTCTGTGGGCCGCTGCCTAAGGTGATCCAAGACGCCTACGAACTCATCTCGAGCATGCTCCGCGAATTTCAGTTCCTGGGGCCCGACGGGAAATTCCAGACCGTGCCTGAGTATCCTGAGTTCGCCTGGTTCGAGGGCTTGGTCAACGCGGTGACACATCGCGACTACTCGTTCCGCGGCGACTACATCCGGGTCTCGATGTTCGACGACCGTTTGGAAATCATCAGTCCAGGCGCGCTTCCCAATATCGTGACGCTCGACAACATGAGGACCACTCGTTACTCGCGCAACCCACGCATCGCGCGCACGCTGGTTGAATTTGGTTGGGTTCGGGAGCTAAACGAGGGCGTCAAGCGCATTTATACCGAGATGCAAAACTCTCTGCTCAATGATCCGGTCTACACGGAACCTGATGGGGCAAGGGTTCAGCTAACGCTTGAGAACAATATCGTTGCCAGAACCGTAAGGAGAAGCGAGGCTCTCGAGGACAAGGTATCACCGGAGGTGATCGCCTCATTGGGGGAGTATGAGCTCGCCGCCGTCAGGTTGGCCTTTGCGAACGGAAGGGTGACAGCAAGGGAGCTTGCAGCGCACATCGGGAGAAATCGCCGCACAGCAAGCCGGGTGCTTGGTAAGTTAATTGAGGAAGACGGGCTGCTCGAATGGCACGGCTCATCCCATAACGACCCAAAACAGTTCTACACGATAAGGTAAGGTGGTCGATCTATTTCGCACCTCTGTCGCAGTAATGTCGCACCTCTGTCGCAGTAATGTCGCACTTCTGTCGCAGTGGCTTCGATGACGCGTGGATATAGTCCCTCGGCAAATCTCAAACAAAATCTCAATCTGTAACGGGTAGGGGTCAAAAGCGGGCCTAGATGTTACGGATTGAGATTGTTGAGGATGGGCCGAGGGGAATGTCTTGATCTGTAACACGTGGGGCCGTTTTTGGCCGATAGATGTTACAGAACGAGATTTTTCGGCAGCCGGCCCCCGTTTATCTAATTCTGTAACACGAGGGATGGATTTTGCCGAGTAGCTGTTACAGATTTAGATGTTCTAGCGGGCCGGGTTGGTTTGTTTCGATCTGTAACAGGTGGAGGCCAAAAGTGGGTCTAACTGTTACGGATTGAGACAAACCGACGGGCCGCCCCGCCCCATCCACCTGTCGCTACCTGCTGTCTGCCGATTTCCGTTGCGCCACTGTGCTCCCATGCCATATCCTCTAAACAACTACGCGGCAACATCGCCGCCGCGCCTACAAGAGAGGAATGTCCATGACCGCACCCGCATCCAAACTGCTCCAGCCCATTACGGTTGGCCCCCTTGAGCTTAAAAACCGCATTATGTTCCCGCCGCTGACCACCGGCTACGAGGAGCGCGACGGTTCCATTGGCGAGCGCAGCCTGGCTTTTTACGAGCGCCTGGCCCGTGGCGGCGTGAGCTACATCGTCATCGGCGACGTTGCTCCTGTTATGACCGCAAGCCCCACGCCCAAGTTAGCGACCGACGCCCAGATCCCCACGTTTAAGGCGCTGGCCGACGCCGTTCACAAGCACGGCGCCAAGGTCGCGCTGCAGCTGTTCCACCCCGAGTACGACGTGCCCGGCGTCGGCCGCATGGTCATGGGCTCCATGGCCGCCGCCAAGGCCGCGCAGGAGGCCAAGGCCGCCGGCGACGAGGAGACCTTTGCCGCCAAGATGGCCGAGTCCAACGAGATTCGCAAGCAGGCCTACGCCAAACTGCACCACGACATGCAGCACTTTGTGAACGAGGCCACCGTGGAGCAGCTCACCCAGATCAAGGAGGCTATCGCCGCCTCGGCCGCCCGCGCGCAGCAGGCCGGGATCGACGCCATCGAGGTCCACGGCGACCGTCTGGTGGGTTCGCTGTGCTCGGCCATCCTCAACCAGCGCACCGACGAGTACGGCGGCTCGTTCGAGAACCGCGTCCGTTATGCGCTGGAGATCGTCGCCGCCATTAAGGAAGCCGCACCGCAGCTGATGGTGGAGTACAAGCTCCCCGTGATCATGGAGAACCCCGACGGCACACCGCGCGGCAAGGGCGGCCTGCAGCCCGACGAGGCCTGCGAGTTCGCCAAGCTGCTCGAGGGCGCCGGCATCGATATGATCCAGGTGGCGCAGGCAAACCACACCGGCAACATGGGCGACACCATTCCGCCCATGGGCGCCATGCCCTACAACTGGACGCTGCCCGTGGCCGAGCGCGTCAAGGCCCTGGTCTCCGTGCCGGTGGCAACCGTCGGCCGCGTTGTCTCGGTCGAGGCGGGCGAGAAGATCCTGGAAGACGGTTCGGCCGACATCGTCGCGTACGGCCGCTCGCTCATGTGCGACCCCGACATTGCGCTCAAGGCCGCCACGGGTGAGCCCATCCGCGAGTGCCTCAACTGCAACAAGGGCTGCGTCGACGCGATCCAAAACCGCCAGTACATCTCGTGCGTGCTCAATGCCGAGAACGGCGACGAGGCGACCGTCGCCATTAAGCCGGGCGAGGGTGACAAGAAGATCGCCGTGGTGGGCGGCGGTATTGCCGGCTTGGAGGCCGCGCGTGTGGCGGCCAAGCGCGGCTACGACGTGACCGTCTACGAGGCGAGCGACCATCTGGGCGGCCAGATTGTGCTGGCGGCTGCGCCTCCGCGCAAGGACGAGATCATGCGCTCGGTCGAGTACTACGAGAAGATTCTGCCCGGCCTGGGCGTGAAGGTTGAGCTCAACCACACCGCTAGCCCCGCGGACCTCAACGCCGCCGACGCCGCGATTGTGGCCGTGGGCGCGCACGACGTGGTCATCCCCGTTCCGGGTGCCGATTCGGAGAAGGTCGTTTCGAGCTGGGACGTGCTGGCCGGCAAGGCGGAGCTCAGCGGCCGCGTCGCCGTTATCGGCGGCGGCCTGGTGGGCACCGAGACTGCCGAGTACCTGCTGCAGCACGGCTGCGAGGTGGAGATCGTGGAGATGCTCGACAAGATTGCCGCGGGCGAGTCCGAGACCATTCTGCCGCTGATTATGAACGACTTTGCCGCCCACAACGTTGAGCAGCACGTTAAGACCCGCCTGACCGCCATTACCGACGAGGGCGTGGAGGCCGTTCGCACCACCGAGGACGGCGTCGAGGAGCCGGTGAAGATCGCCTGCGATTACGTGGTGATGGCCGTGGGCTCCAAGGCCAACGCGTTTGACCTGGAGGGCGTGACAGTGCCCGTGACCTGCGTGGGCGACTGCTCGGGCGAGCGCACCGCCGACATCGCGAGCGCCATCCGCACGGCGTATCACGCGGCCAACGAGCTGTAGCTGAACATCGCGGCCAGGCGGGACGGTAGCACGGATCCGTCTCGCCCGGCTGTGTCCCGTCGGGTGTCAACCGGTGCGGGGCCTGCAAGCGCAGCAGGCCCCGCCCTTTTTGTTTTGCTCCGGTGGATGGCAATGCGCGGTAATCATGAGGAGTAAGGACGTCTACTGCCTTGCCGATTACTCAAAATAATTGGGGGAGGGGTTAATAACTATATCCTCTATGCCAAAGGACATAAAGAGATGCCAATTTTGTTGACAAGCGAATGACGATTGGCTGCGAGTCGGCTACCAGCGTAAATAATCGATAAAGAAATGTCGTAAATTGGTGCCAAATGCCCAGATAACACCGCGTCTATTTTAATTAACTGCTTTGAGCAAACAGTAAAATGCTACTATCTAACTTGCACGTAAGAAAGCAGATTAACGGTTAAGGCTAAGAAGTGGCAGGTATGTCGGAAGCAACTAGGACTCGCACGCATGCGCCCGAGGTTAGGCAGTGCGCCGTCGAGGTCCTCCAAGAGGGGGTCGGTCATCGCGCCCTCGCCGCGGAGCTTGGCATTCCCCAGGCCACGGCTCGTCAGTGGGCCCGCGCGTATGCCGTGGGCGGTGCCGACGCCGTTCTCAACGCCGGTTCGCATCATCACACCTATTCGTACGAAGTTAAGCTCGCCGTGGTCAAGGACCGCTTGGAAAACGGCTTAACGGTTCGCGAGGCCATGATCAAGCACAAGATTCCCAGCGAGTCTTCGGTCAAGGCTTGGTGCCGCCAGTATCGCGAGAGCGGTGAGTCCGCGCTGGTTGATAAGCCGCGCGGTCGCAAGCCGCGCGTTAAAAAGGCGGAATAGCAAACGGGATGGTGCGCCCACAGGGGCGCATTTTTCTTGCCGCCCCTCTGCTCCAATGCGGGCGTGCCCTTACCCCGTACGCCTAAAACTCCCCAGTTGACCGAAAACCTGCCGCCGCTACTCCTCAATTGAGCTATAACGTTAAACAATTGCAGCGTTTTTGCATGGGGGAGTGATGGTATGACGCTACTGTATTTCCTTACCCTGTTTCCGCTGGTACCGGCGCTGGGCATGCTGCTCGCGCGCGGTGACCGCGCCCGCGATGCGGTGGGGCTCATAGGCTCCGGCATCATTATGGCGGTGACAGTTGTAGTCGCCGTCATGTTTTTTGGCACGGGCCCGCAGAGCTTTGAGGTTGCCCCCGGTACCTCGCATGTGCTCTCGATCATCAGCTCCGCCATCGATGTCATCCTGTGCGCCGTCATCCTGTACAACGCGTACAAATATAGGAACGCGCTCACCACGGTGCTCGGCATAGTCCAGCTGGTGGGCTCGCTCGCCTTTGCAGCCATGACGCTGCCCGCGGCCGAAGCCGTCACGGCAACGCCACTCTACCTGGACTACATGAGCGTGATCATGGTCCTCGCCGTCGGCATCGTCGGCAGTCTAATCTGCGTGTATGCCCTGGGCTACATGAAGGACTTCCAGGCGCACGACGAGCACGAGGCCGCACTGCGCGGCCAGACGGCGCCCGACCGTCGCCCGCAGTTCCTGGCGCTTATGTTCCTGTTCCTCTCGGCCATGTTCGTCATCGTGACGAGCGACAACCTTGAGTGGCTGTTCTGCGGCTGGGAAATCACCACCGTGTGCTCGTTCCTTATGATTGGCTACACGCGCACGCCCGAGGCCATCAAGAGCGCCTTCACCCAGATCATCCTCAACATGCTGGGCGGTATCGCGTTTTTGGCCGGACTCATGTTCCTGCACGTCAACGGCATGCCGCTGACCATCTCGGGCATGATCGAGCTTTCCGGCGCCGGAATCGCGCAATCCGCGCTGCTGGTCATGCCGGTCATCCTGTTGTCGCTCGCCGCACTCACCAAGGCCGCACAGATGCCGTTCCACACTTGGCTGTTGGGTGCCATGGTTGCCCCCACTCCCACGAGCGCCCTGCTGCACTCGTCAACCATGGTCAAAGCCGGCGTGTTTTTGATGGTCAAGCTGAGCCCACTCTATGCCATCTATCCCGTGACCGGCTTTATGGTCACGAGTGTGGGTGCCATCACGTTTTTGCTCGCTGCCCTCATGGCCATCTCGCAGAGTAATGCCAAACGCGTGCTCGCGTACTCCACCATCTCCAACTTGGGCCTCATCAGCGCCTGCTTGGGTGTCGGCGCGCCCGAGGCCGTGTGGGCGGCCATCTTCCTAATCCTGTTCCACACGGTGGCCAAGTCGCTGCTGTTCCTGTGCGTGGGCACGGCCGAGCATCATATCGGCAGCCGCGATATCGAGGACATGGACGGTATGTTCAGCCGCATGCCGCACCTGACGCGCCTGATGATGCTGGGTATCATGGGCATGTTTGTGGCGCCGTTTGGCATGCTCGTGTCCAAGTGGGGCGCCCTGGTGGCGTTTGCGCAGACCGGCAACGTGCTCATGATCATGGTGCTCGCCTTTGGCTCGGCCGCGACGTTTTACTTCTGGGGCAAGTGGCTGGCCAAGCTTTCGGGCGTCGATCCCACGGCTCAAAACGTTGAAGTCAATGTCCATAAGACCGAGTGGGCGGCGCTCAACACCATCGCCGCGCTGCTGATTCTGTGCTGCGTGGCGTTCCCGGTTATCTCGAGCGGTCTGGTGTCGCCTTACTTGGCTATGGTGTTTGGCCGCGTGCCGCACGTTATTGGCAAGGATGCCATGTATCTGATGGTGGTTATCGTGGCGTTTATCGCCGTGGTGTTGCTGACTTCATTCCGTGTGAGCAACAAACCGCACGTAAACGTATATCTTTCGGGCGTGGGAACCGACAAATATCGCCATTTCCGCGGCTCGATGGGACACGAGGTGAAGGCCGAAAAGCGCAATTGGTACTCGGAGGATGCCCTTGGCGAGAAGCGTATCGGCCCCGCGGGTAGCGTCGTGTGCTGCAGCATCATCCTGTTTGCGCTGCTGTGCTGCGCGTGGATTGGGCCCGAGCGGCTTGCCATGAGTGCGCCCTCGGTGCTGCGCGGTAAGTATTTCGAGGGCTCGGGCGTCGTGGGCATCTTTATTGGTACCGTGGCGTTTGCCTTGCTGGCGCCTTTGGTTGGTGGCCTGATCGACGGCGTTGACCGCAAGCTTTCGGCTCGCATGCAGGGCCGTGTGGGCCCGCGCCTGCTGCAACCGTTCTACGACGTTGCCAAGCTGCTGCGCAAGGCCCCCGCCAGCGTAAACACCATGGACGATACCTACATGGCGTGCGCGCTCATCTTTACCGTCGTGGGCGGCGGCATCTTTGTGTCGGGCTCCAATACGCTGCTGTGCGCCTTTATGGTTACGCTCGCCGCGATCTTTGTGGTGCTGGCGTCCGCTTCGACGCAAAGCCCGTTTGCCCAGGTCGGTGCCGACCGCGAGCTGCTGCAGGTTATGAGTTACGAGCCCGCCGTTTTGCTGATGAGTGTGGGCCTGTACCTTGCCACCGACAGCTTCGACTCCATCGCCGTGACGGGGCAGTCGGCCCCCATCATCGTGTACAGCGCGCCCATTTTCCTCGCACTGCTCGCGGTGCTTACCATCAAGCTGCGCAAGTCGCCGTTTGACCTTTCGTACTCACATCACGCGCATCAGGAGATTGTCCAGGGCGTCGCCACCGAGATGAGCGGCGGCACGCTGGCCAAGATGACCCTTATGCACTGGTGCGAGACCGTGCTGTTTTTGATGTGGGTGGGCATGTTCTTTGTCTGGGACAACCCGGTGAGCTGGGTCGTAGCCCTGGTCGTTATGGCCGTGACGTATTTTGTCGAGGTGCTGATCGACAACACCTTCGCCCGTAGCACCTGGCGCAGCTGCTTTAAGCTCGGCTGGGGCGTGGCGCTGGTGTTTGGCCTGCTCAACCTTATGCCCATCCTCGTCGACGTGTTTATTTAGGAGGCGGCGGTCATGGATCATAAAATGTCGCGCTCGCCGTGGGTTATTCATTACGACGGCTCGAGCTGCAACGGATGCGATATCGAGGTGCTGGCCTCGCTCACGCCGCTGTTCGATGCGGAGCGTTTTGGCGTGGTCAACACCGGCAACCCCAAGCATGCGGACATCTTTTTGGTGACGGGGTCGGTCAATGCCCAGAACTTGCCTGTCGTGCGCCAGATTTACAACCAGATGCTCGAGCCCAAGTGCGTGGTGGCGTGCGGCATCTGCGCGTGTTCGGGCGGCGTGTTCCGCGATGCCTATAACGTGATCGGCGGCGTGGACCGCGCGATTCCCGTGGACGTGTACGCGCCCGGGTGCGCCATTCGCCCCGAGACCGTGATCGACGCCATTGTTGAGGCGTGCGGCATCCTGGACCAGAAGGAGGCCGTGATGCGTGCCGGCGGCGATCCGCTCACCGTGGGCGGCGCCGCTACCTGGGATGGTGGCGTTGAGCTGGGCGAGGACGGGTTTGTGGCTGCGGGGGCCGGGACTGACGGTGCCGGTGACACGCCCGCCGCTGGCGACGCACCTGCTGGGACGCCCGCCACGCCCGCCGCTGCAAAGGAGGCCGAGTAATGCAAAAGGCTATCTATACCACCGTCGGGATCGACGAGCTCCTGTCGCATGTCCAGGCGCTTAAGGGCGTCGGTGCACGCTTTGTGCAAATGCACGCCGAGCGCAGCGTCGACGACGGCTCGTATCGCTTGGTCTATACGTTTATCAACGTTCGTGCTGCTCAGAAGCATATTGCGCAGGACGGCAGCTATGCGATTGAGAGCCTGGTGGTCAAGGGCATCGATCAGTACCAGGAGATTCCGTCCATCAGCTCGTACTATCCGGCGGTATTTCCGTTTGAGAACGAAGCGCACGACCTGTTTGGGCTTGCCATCACCGACATGCAGATCGACTTTAAAGGCTTTTTCTACCAGGTTTCGACTGCCGAGCCCATGAGCGTTATCACGCCCGAGGTGAAGGCTGCGCGCGAGAAGGCCATGAAGGTCCGCGCGGCTGCCGAGGCCAAGGCGCGCAAAGCCGCGGCCGAGAAGGCCGCCGCGGCTGCGGCCGCTGCGGGGGAGGGCGTTGTGGGCGCTGGCGATGCTGCGGGCGCCTCTGCTCAGCCCGCTGCGGCAACCGGCTCCGATGCTCAGCACGATGAGGCTGCTGCGAAGGCCGCGCTCAAGGCCGCCGAGATGGAGGCAAAGCTCGCCGCCATGGATCCCGAGAAAGCGGCCAAGGTCCGCGCGGCGCTTGCCGCCAAGGCCGCCCGCGACAAGCAGAAAGAGGAGGCGTAAGGCCCATGGCACATCGCTCCGTTATTCCGTTTGGCCCGCAGCACCCGGTGCTGCCCGAGCCGCTTCATCTGGACCTGGTGATCGAGGACGACCGCGTCATCGAGGCAATTCCGCAGATCGGCTTTGTGCACCGCGGGCTCGAGAAGCTCACCGAAAAGCGCGATATGCATCAGTTTGGCTACATCGCCGAGCGCATCTGCGGCATTTGCGCCGTGGGCCACAGCTGCGGCTATGCCAGCGCCTGCGAACGCATGCTCGACATCGAGGTGCCCGGCCGCGTGCAGTATATTCGCACCATTCTGCACGAGCTTTCGCGCATCCACTCGCATCTGCTGTGGCTGGGCCTGCTCGCCGACGCCTTTGGTTTTGAGGCGCTGTTCTATCGGTCGTGGACCCTGCGCGAGCAGATTCTCAAGATCTTTGAGCGCACGTGCGGCGGGCGTGTGATTCTGTCGATTAACGAGATCGGCGGCCTTAAGCACGATATCGAGGACTCCGAGCTGGCGGGCATTGTCCAGACGCTCGACGCCATGCGCCCCGACTACGAGGCCCTGGTGCATACGTTTTTGGACGACGACAGCTGCGGCGAGCGTCTGCATGGCGTGGGCGTGATCAGCAAGAAGGACGCGCTGGAGCTTTCGATGGTCGGCCCGTTTGGGCGCGCCTCGGGCGTGGACTATGACGTGCGCATGTTTAGCGACGGCGCCTATGCGGATCTGGCTGCGTTTGAGCCAATTGTCGCTACCGATGGCGACTGCTATGCCCGCTGCCAGGTGCGTTGCGCCGAGGTCACGCAGGCTATGGACATCATCAAGGAGCTTGTGGGCAAGATTCCGCACGACGGTATCGGTGGGCGCACCAAGCTTACGCCAGCCGACGGCGCGCGCGGCGAGGTTGTGATTGAGCAGCCGCGCGGCGAGGCGTATTACTATGTGCGCGGCAACGGCACCAAGAACTTGGACCGTTTTCGCGTGCGCACGCCGACGTCGCAAAATCTGGCGGGTCTGACGCATGCGCTGCAGGGCGTGCTCATTGCCAACGTGCCCATGATTATCCTGACCATCGACCCCTGCATTAGCTGCACGGAAAGGTAGGCACGGCATGAGTTTGCTGACATTTGCCAAGACGGCCTTGGGTTCTATGGTCAAGCAGCCGGTAACGGTGCGCTATCCGCAGGAGAAGCTCGCGGCACCCGAGCGCCTGCGCGGGCATATCGTCAACGATATGGACGTGTGCATCTGCTGCGGCATGTGCGCGCGCCGTTGCCCGGCGGGTGCACTTGCGGTCGATCGCAAGGGCGGAACGTGGTCGATTGACCCGTATGCCTGCGTGGTGTGCGGTGAGTGCATCGAGAGCTGCCCCAAGCACTGCCTGACTATGGACACCGCCCGCACTCCAGTCGCAGCGGACAAGACTCCCACAGTAGAAACCAAACCGGAATAGCGCTGGAATAGAACTGGAATAGGGTCCGGTGGGGC
>CAUGNQ010000015.1 GCA_959600835.1 uncultured Collinsella sp.
TACTGTCCTGCGCATCACTTAATGCACATAATTTGCTTTCCTGGGCGTGCGTAACCCGCTACAAACTTAATGCCCTCCGGTCCGCCCTGGGAGCCAGGTTGACTAACTAGGGCCCGGCATTCAGAAAAGTCAGTGCAGCAAAATGGCGATGCGGATGGTGCGAATAAGAAAGGGGCACGTTGCTGAAACGTGCCCCCTATGAGTGAGGTATGAGGCTAGCGCTCGTAGATTACGTTACCTGCCAGGTAGGTGACCTGGACCTTGGTGGCTTGGAGCTCTTGGGGGTCGATGGTGAGCGGGTTTTGGTCCAGGACTACCAGGTCGGCGTACTTGCCAGGCTCCAAGCTGCCGAGGTTTTGCTCGTCGCCCGCTGCATAGGCGCTGCCCAGGGTGTAGTTGCGCAGAGCCGTTGCTGCATCGATGCGCTCGCTCGGCAACCAGCCGCCCTCGGGCCAGTGGCTTTTGGGGTCCTGGCGCGTGATAGCCGTGTAGAGCACGTTCATGCTGGTAACGGGCGTGATAGGGCTGTCGGTACCGAAGGCTTGGCGAATGCCGCGCTGCTTATAGGTTGCGAACGGCCACATGATGCGGCTGCGCTCCAGGCCCAGATCGCGCTCCGGTCCACCCGGATCGAGCGTAATATGGCAGGGCTGGCTCGAGGCGACCACGTTGAGCTTGCGCAGGCGGTCGATGTCCTCGGGCAGAAGGTTCTCTAGGTGCTCGAGCGTGTTATGGCCGTGCTGGGGCAGGCCGTACAGGTCGGCCGCTTCCTCGAAGATATCCAGCGCGGCATGAATCGCACCGTCACCAATAACGTGGATGCGTACGGTATGACCGCGCTCCGCGGCCGCCAGAACCAGTTTGCGCATGCGCTCAGCCGGGACCGTCAGACGGCCCCGGTCGCCCGGGAAGCGCGGATTGGTATAGGGCTCGGTGAGATATGCCGTGTGTTCGCTCGACACGCCATCGAAGAACTGCTTAAAACCTGGCGCCGAAAGCAGCGCGTTGTTCGCGTAACGTACCTGGAGCTCTTCTAGACGCGACTGGTCATCCAGCAGCGTGGGGAACAGATGGGCACGAATGCCCAGCTTGCCGGTCGTCTGCAGCTTGTCGTAGACATCGTCGCGGATAAAATCACAGCCCAGCATGGGCATGAGCGACATATCGCAGATCGAGGTGATGCCCTGCTCGGCCATGCGCCTCATTTGATCGGCGTAAGCGCTTGCGATGCGATCTTCGCCCAGCCACTCAAGACAGCGCGGCAACAGCTGCATGGCAGCCGCTTCGTGAGCAATGCCCGTGAGCTCGCCGTTTGCGTCCTTGTCGTAGCTGCCGCCCGCCGGCGGCTCGCTGTCGCGCGTGACGCCGAGCGCCTCGAGTGCGCGGCTGTTGAGCCACAGCGTGTGGCCGTCGCCCGAATACATAACGCAGGGACGATCGGGGAATGCCGCATCGAGCGACGCCTTGGTAGGATGCTCGGGCGGGTCCCAACGGTAGTCGCGCCAGCCCTGCGTCACAACCCAAGCGTCGTCGGGCAGGTCCTGGGAAAACTCGAGCGCGTGCTGTACCAGCGCCGCCTCGGACGTGCCCATATCCATGAGCATGTACGGCGAGGAACCGACCGAGGTATGGAAGAAGTGCAGATGAGCGTCATGGAAACCGGGGCAGACAAACTGCTCGCCGTAGTCGAGAACCGGCGTGGCGGCGGGAGCGGCGGCGATCACGTCATCGGGCTTGCCGACTGCGACGATACGGTCACCTGCGATGGCAATCGCCAGCTCACGAGCAGTATCGATGCCGTCTTGCGCGGTAAAGACGTTCTTGGAGCGGATAATCCGATCGATATGTTGCATGGGCATCCCCATCTCTGGCAGGAAATTCAACACCCCCGAGTGTACTCCCCCGTCTCGGTTACAAAATGCCAAGCGGCAAACGGCAGCTTTGCCAGCCCTAGCGGCAGGTGGCATACTGGAGAGAGCCTGTACGATTTTGCGATCAACCCAGCAAGGAGCAAATCGATCATGACGAAGACCAAGGCACAGCAGATTATGGCGGCGACCGAGGCTCGCGCGGCAGACGACGTCACCGCGGCCATCCGAGATATCGCCGCCGAGTTTGAGCCCTATATCATCAAGCAGCGCCGGCACTTCCATAAGCATCCGGAGCTGAGCCTCGCCGAAGAGCGCACAACCTCCGACATCGCCAACCAGCTCGACGCCATGAATATCCCCTATGAGCGCCCCCTTAAGACGGGCCTGGTGGCGACCCTCCGCGGCACCGCACCCGACGCCTACCGCGAGGACGGCACGCCGCGCCGCCGCATCCTGCTGCGCGCGGATATTGACGCCCTGCCCGTCACCGAGCAGACCGGCGAGGAATTCGCCAGCGTCAACGAGGGCTGCATGCACGCCTGCGGCCACGACTGCCACATCGCCATGATGCTCGGCACGCTGCAGATCCTGCGCCATATGACCGACGACATCCACGGCGAGGTCCGCATCGTCTTCCAGCCCAGTGAGGAAAACGGCCAGGGCGCCAAACTCATGATCGGCACGGGCGTGCTCGACGGCGTCGATGGCGCTTACGCCGCGCACATCTGGAGCGAGGTCGACGCCGGCACCGTAAGCTGCGAGCCCGGCCCGCGCATGGCCAATACCGACTGGTTCCGCATCGATGTCCGCGGCACCTCGTGCCACGGCGCCATGCCCCAGCGCGGCCACGACGCCGTCATGGTTGCCGCCGAGATCGTCAATGCCCTGCAGACCATCGTCTCGCGCGAAATCAGCCCCTACGAGCCGGCCGTCATCACCGTCGGCGAGCTGCATGGCGGCACCGCGCGCAACGTTATCGCCGGCACGGCCTACCTCGCCGGCACGGTGCGCACCTACGGCGATTCGACCCACGAGGAAATGCCGGAGCTTATGCGCCGCATCGTGGAGCATACTGCGGCCGCCTTGGGCGCCGAGGCAGAGCTCACCGACTACACCATCGCCAACTACAAGGTCGAAAACGACGCGGGCTCGAGCGAGCGCTGCCGTCAGGCTGTAATTAAGTGTCTGGGCCCCGCCGGCCAAGGCCATTATCGTGGCACGCTTTCGGGCGAGGATTTTTCGGAGTACCTGCGCCGCGTACCGGGCGTGCTCGCCTTTGTAGGTACGCGCAACCCCAAGATTGGCGCCACGTACGCCCAACATTCCTGCTTTTACAAGATCGACGAGAGCGTGCTGGCCAAGGGCTCCATGGTGGCAGCCCAGTATGCTATCGACTTTTTGGCCGAGCCCACGCAAGAGGAGCTCGACGGCCCCGCGATTACCGCGGTCGCCGAAACCAACCCCGACTTGGCCGCCAAGCTGCGCTCTGCCAAGGCCACGGCCGCTGAGGCGCGCGACGCCATGCACGATGCTCGCACCGCCCGCCATGCTGCAATCAAGGGCATCCACGATGCGCGGGCTGCCGCTCGCCACGAGGAAAAGCGCGACGAGTAGCCGTCACGCCCATCCATAACAGCCTGGCTAAAGCAAAGCGGGGGCGGACGTTATCTCAACGTTCGCCCCCGCTTATGTGTCGACCGTTTTTCTAGCGCGTCCTCCGTCACGCCAGGTAAGAGCGAAGGATGGTGAGCCAGCGTGGGGGTTCGAGGTGGATGATATCGTCGGGAACTCCGGCGGGCGCATAGCCGCCAAAGAGCAGACCGGCATCTGCCGGATTGATGAGGCGCACGATCCATACGACGACGACCAGCACGCACAACACGGTGACCGCAATGTCGATACCACGCTTTAGCTTGCTCGATGCAACCTACTCGAGCACTAACGCGAGCACAAACGCAATCGGCACCACCCTTAACAGCGGATGGTATGCTAAGGCAGCCGCATAATCGAGGCGCAGCGCCGCCAGCCACGCCCTCGTCATGCCGCATCCCGGACAAGGAATGCCCGTCATCAATCGAAAAATGCAGCCAATGTCGAGCAGGTAGAGCGCGAGCCAGGCGACAAAGAGCGCGCCGGTGCAAAAAAGGGCGCGGCGAAGGAGCTCTGCCGTGCCCCTATGTCCCTGGGAGCTGTTCACGCCGCCCTTATTGTTAGGCACGAGCGCCAAGGCGAGTGTTGTAAGCCGTTGCCATGGCATTGGTATTATTGATGACGATGTTCATAGCGAAGATGGGACCAAGGCCGCACAGGAGCGCGCCGAAGATCTGCCACAGAAGAACGGTGGTGCCGTTTTCCTGGAACACCAGGCCGTAGCGAGGAGCGTTGGCCTGCAGGCGGTTGCCAATCTTGTAATACCAGTAGTACGCGTAGAAGCCGCAGGTCACAAACGATAGAAGGATGAATTCCGCCAGACCCGGCGTGTAATCGCCGTCATCCTGACACAACGTGTTGACGTCGCGTGCCAAGCAATACAGGAAGTAGAACGAATAGATACCGCAGGTCACAAGAGAGAGCAGCAGCCAGCCGATCAGGCTGCGGTCAGCCTTAATGGGGCCATAGCCCATCGGAGCGGATGCGGACTGTTGGGCGTATTGACCGGTGTACTGCTGCTGAGGCTGGGGCGCGGGCTGAATAGCCTGGGCCGGAGCGGGCTGGGGCTGCGGGGCCGCAGCGGCAGAAGCGGCACCAACGGCGGATCCGCAAACAGGGCAGAATTTGGCATCATCCGAAATGGGAGAACCACAAGTGGGACAGAACATGAGCCTCTCCTTTTCCTAAGGCGTCGCACGCCTTCAAACCTTACACGTCTACGTTCTCAACAATAGCCGCGACGTTGTTGCGCAACATTGACCAATTTCCGAGAAATTTTGCTGCAACCGTTTTCCCAGGCATTTTCTTGCTTTCGCAGTAGAAAAAGGCACCCCGGGCTCAGTTGCCCAGGGCGCCTCGACCGGCTATTCGGTTTGATTGTTTTCGGCAGCAGGATTATCGCCCGGCTCATCCGCCGGCGTGGCAACGGCATCCCAATCGGGCTCCGCAGGCGTCGCCTCGGACGCCGGTGCGGGGACAGGAGCAGGTGCCGGGGCAGAGGCAGGCGCGGGTGCCGGGGCAGGTGCAGGCGCGGGTGCCGGGGCAGGCGCAGCACCAGTGGCTGCCGTGGGATTGAATCCCGCAGGAGCAGGCTTCTTCTCACCCGGGAGCACAAAAGTCAAAACGTCGTCCTTGTCCTCATCGGCCCATTCGCTTGCATAACGTGCAGCCCAATAGCCAACGGCACGGTGCTTGAGCATCTTGCCAAAGACCGTAAGGAACACCGTGACGAATGCAATCAGCACCAGGAACAATACGAGCGTGACACCACCGGCGGTAACAATCGCCTCGATACCCGTGGGGCGATAGTAATAGCCGTACGCGCCAATTCCGGCGATGGCACCAAAGACAGCTGTCAAGATCCACGTAATGGCGTTGGAAACCAGGCCCGTCAAAAACTCGGGAAGGAACGAAGCACAGAACAGCTTGGTCTTGTTGTGCTTAAAGGCCGCCCAAACCTTATCGAGCGAAAACGCGCTCTCGACGCGACCGGTCACCGCAAAGTGCATCACGGCGATGTCGGCGAACATCTTAAAGAAGACACCCAGAATCGCCGAGGCAATCAGAGCCAGGACAAGCAGGCCGAGCGAACCGAACAGCGCTGCCTCGAGTGCATAGGAGCCGTAATAAGAATACGAGCCCGCGGCGCCAATTACCACGCCCTCCACCAGCGAAAGCACTACACCGATAACGGGAATGGCAGCGATAACCTCGAGCACCACCGAGATGACGCTCGAAAAGACTCCGAGACCAAACGACGTGGAGCGCATGAGTGGACGGTCCATGCCGTCATCGACCTTGAGCGAAAGATCACGTCCCCACTCAATACCAAAGCCGGAACCGCACACGCTCGCAATGCAAGCTGCCAAAAAGCCGATGGCAGCCGCAATGCCGCCAATAACGGGAATAAACAACACGAGCACCGACACAACGCAAATCAGCGCCGGCAAAAACGCGATTTGGCATACACGCTGAAGCACGCCCGGAGTCTTTGTCATATCTTGGAACGCCTGAGCCGTGCAGCCCTTTGGCGCATTCGCCACGGGCGGTTGCGGAACAAACTGCTGAGGCTGAGGCTGACCCTGAGGGGCGGAGGCTGCAGCGCCGGCATTGGGGGCACCGCACACGCCGCAGAACTTGTCGTTATCGCCCATGGGGGCGCCACACTGCGAGCAGAACATCGAAATCATCCCTTCGTATCTTGAGCGAGTCACCTGGATCGCAAACGATGTCTTTGGCATCATTATCACCCAATGTGAGTTCAAATACTCAAAGATGACCGATTTGCAAGGTACACGGCGCCAGCAGGCGGTTCGTTGAATGCGTTCGCGCTAGTTCGTACCGCGGAAACCCTTGCCGACGATCTCGGAACTGTCGACAATCGTGATAAAGGCACCCGGATCGACTTCGCGCGCATAGCGGCGCAGCTGCACGGCCTCGCGACGGCTCAGCACGCTCATGATCACCGTCACGCACTTGCCCGAGAAGGCACCGTAGCCGCGACTGATGGTCGCCGTACGGTTGAGATGCTTGACGATAAACTCCTCGACCTTAAGGGGCTCGGAACAAATGACCGTGCAGACCTTACGAAGGTGAATGCTCTCGATGGCCTTGTCGACCACGAGCGTCTTGGCAAACAGGCCGAGCACGCAATACAGGCCGACACGCGGACCATACAAAAAGGCCGCGATGGCCACGATGCCGATATCAACCAACAGCAGCGCGCGGCCAATCTCGAGCGTGGTGCGGCGCTTGAGGATCATGGCGAGGATGTCTGTGCCGCCCGTCGAGGCGCCAATATCAAAGACGATGGCGCTGCCGAGCGCCGGCAGTATCACGGCAAAGCACAGGTCGAGCCACATATCGCCCGTCATCGAAACATCAGTCGGAATAAAGAGCTCAAAAAACGAAACATAGGCGGACAGCGCAAACGAGGCGAAGACGCTCCACAGGATTGCCTTGCGCTCCAAAAAGATAAAGCCCAAAACGACGAGAACCGCGTTGATAATCCACATAAAGACGCCGACGGGCAGGGTCGGGAACAGCGTGGACAGAATGACCGACACGCCCGAGGTGCCGCCAAAAGCAAAGTGATTAGGGGTTTTAAACGCAACGATGGCAAAGGCCGTAAGAATCAGGCCCAGATTGAGCTCGGCGAAAAAGCGCGGGAAGCCCGGCTCCTGGCTGCGCTTTTGGCCGGCACGCTCGCCGCGCTCAATATCGGTGCGATCAACCACGCGCTCCATCGGCACCACGGGAGGACGATGCACCTCCTCGGCAGCTCGCGATGCCGCCTCTGCCGCGGCAGCCTCAATTGCCCATGCCTGGCTTTCTGTTTCGTGCTCGTCAGCCATTACGGCAACCCCTCGTTAACAATTTGGAAACAATGCGCCCATTAGGGTAACGCGGAACGCGACGATTGCAACCCCTAGTTAGACGAGCGGTATGCCTACATCGGGGGCATACAAATAACGGCCGGCCGCACATACATCCGTGCGACCGGCCGTTTGACGTTTTCGCAGATAAAACCTGCCAAAATAAACCTGTCCCTTTTTGGCAGGTTACCTTTTTGGTAGGCTACTCGTGCTGGTTGGTGCGGTGCTCGTACTCCTCGGGGGTGATGACATCCTCGATGCGCAGGTTGACGCCCGCCACCTCAAGGCCGGTCATCGCAGCCAGACGCTCGGTCACGCGTGCCTTAACGTCGTCGAAAATCGCGGGCGCGTAGGCGCCGTACTCGATAATGACGGAAATGTTGACGACCACGCGGTTGTCATCGGTGACCTCGACCGTCACGCCCTTGGTCAGATTCTCGGCACCAAACTGCTCCTGCACAAAGTGCATGAGGTTGCCCTTCATGCCCAAGACGTGCGGCACCTCGCGGGTGGCCATAGCGACGATCTTCTCAATCACACCGTTGGAATAGGTCAGCGAGTCCTCGGACTCGTCTGTTTCCTCATCGTCCTCGTCCGCATCGTCGGCGGGTTCGGCCTCGACGAGCGCCTCGTCCTCGAGCGTTACGTCCTCGGCCTCGGCGGTGACGGTCTCGTCTGCCTCGAGCTCGGTATCGGCCACATCGACCTTCGTGTTAAAAGCCATGGTTCCTCCTTATGCCCACCGCACACGCGGCGGTCGAATACATACTAGCGGCCGCTAAACAGACGACCGAAGAAGTTGACGATCCCGTTCTCGCCGTCACGGATCTGGCCAATCACGGCGCCGATCAGTACAAAGAAAGCGATGACGAGCGTATCCCACAGGCCGAGCGTGAGCACCAGCACGGCGAGCACAAAACCAGCGACGGCTCCAAGCGTGGTGTTGGGATGACGGACGGCATAGCTCCAGATGGCTGCCCCCGTACCCTTGATGAGACCCATGGCCTCATCAAAATCATTGGCGACCGCGTCATGCGACTCGGTACCCTCCACCTTGGGATCGACGACCTCGCTAGCCGGCGCGGCGCTCTGATCGATAGTCAGGCGCGGAGTGCGGACGGTCTTGTCTTGATTGGTATCACTCACCGGAAACCTCCACGGTCTGGACGGTAGTCTTGGACGGCAAAAAACGAACGCGTGCGGTCGTGCCCGGCGTGCCGAGCATGGTGTCGCAGGCCTCCTCGATACGTTGCTGCATCGCGGCTGCAAGGGAGGCCACATCCCGGTCGTCGAGCGCGATGGCGTCGACCTTAAAACGGACGCGCGATTCGTCGGAGCCCTGCACGCGCGCCTCGACATGCTCGACCATCACGCGGTCGTCGCGCTCTGCCGCGGTGCGAGCACACGAGGAGAGGGCGGCGAGCGTGACCTCGATATTACGCTCCCCCGCCGGATGCACGCAGGACGGCTCGCGACGAGCAAACATCAGGCGAAAGAAACACACGAGCACGCCGAGCGCCACGACACCGCCGCACGCCGTAACAACGATGCGAGGCAGCGAATCGCGCATCAGCAGCATAAAGCGATAGGTATATGGCCCCCAAAACTGGCAGACCAACGTACCCAGCGCCACAACGGCGGCGACAAGATACACGATCGCCAGGGCTCGTTTGAGCACGCGCATGCGGCGCTCCCTTCAAATCTCGATCCAAGGAATGCAAAACGATTCGCATCATTATAAAAGAGCCGGGTCCGGTGCCTCATTGCACGCGGATCCGGCTCATCTATTCCACGAGGCTTGCATGCTCGCTTCATTATGCCCAGATATGCACGGCTCAATCCGTGCGGGCGCTACTCCTCCTCGAGGGCAGCGATGACCTCGTCGGTCATGTCCATGGTGCTGTAGACGTCCTGGACGTCGTCGAGCTCCTCAAGACGGTCGATGAGGCGCTGAACCTTCTTGGCGTCGGCACCGGAGACCTCGGTCGGGGTGGTCGGGACCATGGTGGTCTCGGAGCCCTTGACCTGGACGCCCTGCTCCTCGAGCGCCTTGGAGACAGCCATGACCTCGTTGGCAGTAGTCCAGACGATCCACTCCTCGCCGGCGTCCTCGTAGTCCTCGCCACCGGCCTCGGCGATGGCCATCATGAACTCATCCTCGTCACCGGCAGCACCGTTGGCGATCATGGTCTCCTTCTTGGCGTTCTCGTCCAGGATCTCCTTGGCGACGACGATCTGGCCCTTGCGCTCAAACTGGAAGGCGACGGAGCCGGAGGTGCCCAGGTTGCCACCAGCGTGGGAAAAGGCGGAACGGACATCAGCGGCGGTGCGGTTGCGGTTGTCGGTCAGGCAGTCGACGTAGACGGCGACACCGGCGGGACCGTAGCCCTCGTACACGATGTTCTCGTAGACGGCGGCGTCGGCACCCGAACCAAAGGCCTTATCGATAGCGGACTTGATCTTGTCCTTAGGCATGGACTGAGCCTTGGCCTTGGCAACGGCAGCGGCGAGGCTGGCGTTGTTCTCGGGCAGCGGGTCACCGCCGAGACGGGCAGCAACGGTGATGTTGCGGCTGAGCTTGGAGAAGAGGGCGGAACGCTTGGCGTCCTGCGCGCCCTTACGATGCTTGGTTGTGGCCCACTTAGAGTGTCCGGACATACGTGTCTCCTATCGGTTTCGACCTAAAGCCCAGCGTGAATGCTCGGGCAATATAAACAAACGTCGTTATGATATACCTACCGGCCTGCAAGATAAACCCCAAAATGAAGGCGTCGTGATGATACAAGCCGTTGGGGCAAAGCAACCTGTCCCCGATATACCAATCTTGGGCTAGGCCCAGAGGAGGTCGCTGCGGGTGATCGTGGCACCGATGGCAAAAGGCATGCAGGCGATGACCGGGTACAGGTAGCGCATGTAGGTCGAGCCGTTGCAGGGACCGATCAGGCACACGGCGAGCACGCCCAAAAGCGGCACCCAAATGGCCAGCGCGCGCCACGAATGGCGGCGCAACAGGTAGACCACCACGACGATCATGATCCACACGTAGGTGGCCGAGCTCATGGCGAGCGAGATAAACGGGATGCGCTGCACCGCCACGCGGTACAGGTTAATCAGGTGGTCGCACCAGCGCACGACCTTGCTATCGACCGGATGGAAGTCAAAGTACTTGAGGTTATCGGGCTTCGCCATGATCTCGGCACTGCGCGCCGTGCTGTAGACCCACGCATCGCGAGCGCTTGGATAGAAGTACCCGTAGTAGTTATTGACGAGCGCCGAGATATAGCACTCGGGGTCCTTTTTGAACATCTGGGCCCACACCTCAAAATAGGCCTTGATGTCCTCCTGCGAGGCGTACTCATTAAAGCAGTTTTTGACGGCATCCGATTTGTCGGGGTTATAGCGACGGCCCAGGTTCTCGTACTTAAGCACGCGATCGATCGCAGCGCGCTCCTCATCGGTCACCAAGCCGTCGCAGGGAGCTTCCTCAATCGTGCCATCGTCTTTGACCTTGGGGTTAACGCCCGAATTAAGGCCGTCGTGCTTTTGGACGAAGCGTGCCGTCTGTTGAAACGGAATCGAGAGGATCTCGCGCTTGGAGCCCGGCGTGATATCGTGCGCCGGCATAAATACCTTGGTGAAATACATGTTGGAGACAAGGCAGAGCGCAAGCACTGCGAGCACGCCGACCCAACGGAAGCGCGGCGTGGCGTACGAGGGCGTGACGCCAGACTGTTTGGCCACGCGACGGGCCACATGCGCGTCCCAGGCGCAAAACGCCGCCGCAATCACGCAGGCCGCTAACGGAAAGACCAGGCCGCCATTGCGCAAAAACGTGGAACCCATGGCACCCAGCACGAGCAACAGCCAGTCGTGGCGCGCAAAGAGCACAGGCGCCTGTTCACCCGCGCGCTCGGCATTGGCATCGCGACGGGGTAGGCCACATGCCACGAGCTTGACGGTCGGAACGAGCAGTACCAAAAACGCATCGGCGAAAAGTACGTCTTTGGTCAGCAGCGCCGCGTAGTTGGAGAACATCGGCATAAACGCAAAGAACAGCAAGATGACGCCGCGGACCGGCAGGCTCACGCCCAGCTTGCGCAGCGACGATATGGAATAGGCCATGCAGGCGGCCGTGATGACAAATTGGGCACAGGTGTAGATGGCAAGGCCCGCATTGGCGCTGTTGAATAGCGAAAGCCCCAGTTGCACACACGAGCCGATGATGGCCGTGTGCACCACCGGATGATGGCCGTTGAGCAGCACGTTGGGGTTAAGCAGGCGTAGGTAATCGCTCGTGCCGTTGGGGTAGTTGAACCATTGGCGGATCTGCGCGCCCGTATCTCCCATAAAGAGGCCGGGCAGCGAGGCGATAAGCGTGGGCGCCCAGACAATCATGAGCACAAGAAACGGCCCGACAAAAGGATGGACCGAGAGCACGGCGTGGGCAACACGCCACACGCGGCCAAAATGCGCCTCCGAAAACGGAATGCGGCGAGAGCTCAACCAATCCAAAAACTCAAAAGCCAGATAGAAGGCCACAATCGCCAAGAGCATCCAACCCGCGCCGCCAATCCAGGCGCAGATAACGCGTGCCTTGTCGCCCAGCACAATCTCGGCCGAATCGGTAAGGTCGTAGCTACGGCCGAACACCATGCAGACGGCAAAGAACAGCGATGGCAGCACGACCGACGGACGCCAAGCGTCACCGCGACCAAAGAACACATAGCGAAACGGCAGCGTGAGCAAACAGGCAAGTGCGAGCAGCATCACTGCGTCGGTATGGCCGGCAAACGAGAGAAGTACCTCGTAGCACACATAGAGCGTACCCGTCGCCTTGGGATCGATCGCCAGGACCGCGTTACTCGACACCGGGGCGGGATCGATGGAAAACGCCGTGGTCGCCAACAGGGCGAGCACAAATGCGACGAGCGTCTGCTTGGCGGGATAGCGTTTAAACCAGACGATGCGAGCGGCATCGCGCGCAGCCGTTGTGGAGAGGTCGGAATCCTTCACAGTCCGAATAGCCTTTCTAGAAACCTGCCAAAAAAGAACAGGTTTATTTTGACAGGTTTTATCTGGGGAAACGTTACGGTTCTGTCATCGTTGCCCGGCAAAACCACCCCCAAGGTGCCTACCCCTTTGTGGTGGTATGTGGCGGCTAGGCATCGAGGTAGACGCGCTGGGGACGGTTGCGGTGTCGGGCGAAGATGATGAGCGCCAGGCCTGCGATTACGAGCGGCAGGCTCAGCAGCTGACCCATGGTGATGACGCCGCCCAGCAGATAGCCCAGCTGGGCATCGGGCACGCGCACAAACTCAATGAGGAAGCGGACGATGCCGTAACCCATCACAAACACGCCCATAAACGTACCCTGGGGCAGCAGCGGTTTTTTGCGGCTGAACACCTGCAGAATGCAGAAGAGCACAATGCCCTCGAGAAATGCCTCGTAGAGCTGGGAGGGGTGACGTGGCATATCGCCCGCGGTACCGCCGAAGACCACGCCCCAGGGCAGATCGGTCGGCTTGCCCCACAGCTCGCCGTTGACAAAGTTGGCGCAGCGCCCCAGGCACAGGGCCAGTGGAGCACCGATGACCGCGAGGTCTGCCAAAGTCCACGCATCGAGCTTGTACATGCGGCACACGAGCACGCCGCCGATGATGCCGCCCGCCAGGCCGCCATGAAAACTCATGCCGCCCTCGTTGGTGGCAAAGATCTCGAGCGGATGCGCCCAGTAGTAGCCGTCACCGTAAAAGATGACGTAAAACAGACGGGCGCCAATGATAAGGCCAAAGACCGCACCGACCACGACACTCGTCAGGTCGTCGGCCGTAATGTCGAAACCCCAACGGCGCTGTGTGCGGTACATGACGACCGCCGTGAGCAGAGCTCCGACCACATAGGCCAAGCCGTACCAGTAGATGGTGATGGGCCCCGCCGAAATGGCGACGGGATCAAGCATATGGTAGAGGTCGTTGAGCATATCGGTCCCCCTGCTCCCTACATACAAATGCGGCCGCGGGCCTTTCGCTCGCAGCCGCACATTTGGGCGTGACGTCTATGCGGAGCACATCGCCCGCAGCTTTCGCATCTTAGAACGGCGCATACTCGTCGTACAGATCCTCGGCCTCGCCGGAGGCGTTGACCTGCTCGACACGCGTAACGCCGGGCACATGCTCCTTGAGGATGCGCTCAATGCCCATAGACAGGGTCAGCGAGCTCATGGGGCAGCCGGCGCAGGCGCCCTGCAGTTCCAGCTTGACGACGCCCTCGTCGTCGACACCCACATACTCCATATCGCCGCCGTCAGCCTGCAGGTTGGGGCGGATCTCCTCAAGAACCTTCTTAAGCAGCTCTTCGTTAACAGCCACAGGGGCTCCTTTCTCACAATAACGCGGGCACGCCCGCGGACAGAGCTATGTTACTACAGCCGTGTACCCGCTCACGAGCCGTCCATGCGCGCGGACACGACTTTCACGAGCAGTCAATTTGGGACGGGCTTTTTGGCTGCTTTTGCCGACGCCCGGCGCTAGCGCACGCTGCCGCTACTGCTGAGTTTGTTCCCCGGTGCCAATGTGGACATCGACGATGACCTGGCGGTAGCTGATGCCGCAGGAGTCGAGAATGCGGCGACTGATGCGGCCGTCGTCGGTGTCGGCGTACTTGTTGTCTAGGTAGACAACCTCGCCCACGCCCACCTGCGCCAAAATCTTGGCGCAGTCGTGGCACGGGAACAGCGTGACGTAGACCGTGGAACCCTCAAGGTCTTTGAGCGAGCCGCGGTAGTTGAGCACGGCGTTGGCCTCGGCATGGACCACGTAGTTGTGCTTGTCCTGCAGAGGGTCATCGCTCGTGCCCCACGGGAAAAAGTCGTCGTTGAGTGCCGAGGGCGTACCGTTGTAGCCCACCGAAAGGATGCGGTGGTTGGTGCTGGCGATGCACGCGCCCACCTGCGTGTTGGGATCCTTGCTGCGGCGCTGTGCGGCGATGGCCACGCTCATAAAGAACTCGTCCCAGCTAATAACGTCGCGGCGCTTGCCCGACGTGGTTTGATGAAGATCGTCCGACATGGCAGACACCTCCGTAATCGCAATAGTTTGACCCATTGTAGCAGGTGAAAGGTAGGGGCGCTTATCCCGCCAGCCCCTCGCCCTACGCGCGACGGGGCTTTTGGTTGATGCGGTACAGCTCGGCGAGACCCCGTAGCGTCAGTGCATCGTCTACCGTCAGGCTGTGGCCGACCAACGCCGCGAGCGCCTCGGCATCGTCGCCGGTGATGACAATGGGCACGCTGCCCTCCCCCGCCGCCTTGGTCGAGCGCATCTCGGCAAGCACCATGTCGAGCATGCCGTCGATACGGGCCACCTCGCCCAAGACCACGCCCGAGCGCATGGCCTCGCGCGTGTTGCGACCGATCACATGCGTGGGTGCCGAGGGCTCGACCTGCGGCAGGCGCGCCGCAGCGGCCGAAAGCGAGCGGGCGCCAAGCGCCAGACCCGGCGCGATAACGCCGCCGACAAAGGTTCCATGCGCATCGATGACCTCGATATTGGTCGTAGTGCCCAGATCGATCACGATGCACGGAGAGCCGTAGACGGCACGGGCCGCCACGGCGTCGGCGATGCGATCGGGACCGATCTCGGCCGGATCGTCGTAGTGCACGGGCATACCGGTCTTGAGGCCCGGCCCCACGGTGAGCACGCGCCCCGTGCAGGTGCGGGAAAGCGCCGCCTTCCACGGGCGCTCGAGCGCCGGCACTACGCAGCTCAGCACTGCGGCTGCGGGAACGAGCACGCCCGGCATGCCCGCATCGGCTGACAGAGCGCCCATGACCTGCGTGAGCCTCATGCGCGCCTCGTCGGCTGTGATGCTCGACGGCGTCGTGATCTCGCACGTCGCAAGCGGGCATTCCTGCGCCGCGGCCGAATCCTCGGCAAACAGACCAAAGCGAATGAATGTGTTGCCCACGTCGACCGTCAATATATATGCGCACCCATTAAGCATCGTCGGCGCTCCTTTCGTCTGCCCAGCAGTATATCGCCTACCCAAACCAGCTAAAAAGCCCCGTCCCAAATTGACTACCTTGCGGCTATACTGATGCGCGGTCGTACGTTAGCTCACGCGTCGACCCTTGGTAACCCGACTTCCCGCGTCGTATCCGTAGCGGCGCTTGCGGGGGAAGCGGATATACGCAAAGGAGTTCTATATGAGCAATCCCTCGAACCGCGCCTCGATGCGCGGTCAACTCACGCTGCGCGGCGTCGTCATCGGCGTCCTTGGCTGCGTGATTATCACGGCAAGCTCGGCCTATACCGCCCTCAAGATGGGCGCCCTCCCCTGGCCGATCATTTTCGCTGCCGTCATTTCGCTGTTCTTCCTGAAGCTCATGGGCAACGCCAGCCTCAACGAGGCCAACGTCACCCACACCATCATGTCCGCAGGCGCCATGGTCGCCGGCGGTCTGGCGTTTACCATCCCGGGCGCCTGGATGCTGGGCTATGCCGACCAGATCAGTTGGCTCGACATGTTTATCGTGGCACTCGCCGGCACTATCCTGGGCCTACTGGCCACGGCACTCATCCACCGTCACTTTATCGTGGACGCCGCGCTGGAGTTCCCCACCGGCAACGCCGCAGCTCAGACCCTACGCGCGACCGAGGCCGGCGGCAAGACCGGCAAGCAGCTCTTTGGCTCCATGGCCATCGCAGGCATCTACAGCGTGCTGCGCGACGCCCTGGGCGTGGTGCCCAGCATGCTGTGCACGCTCAACATCCCCGGCGTGACCTTTGCCATCTACAACTCGCCCATGTTGCTGTCCATCGGCTTTTTGGTGGGCTTCGCCCCCGTCGCGTTCTGGTTTGCCGGCGCGCTGCTGGGCAATTTTGGCATCATCGTCGGCGGCACCGCTGCCGGCCTGTTCGATGTTGTGACCGCGCAGGGTATCGTCAAGTCCCTCGGTATGGGCCTTATGATGGGCTTTGGCGTCGCCGTCGTCCTTAAGGACATCCTGCCGCAGGTCGCCGGTATCGTCCGCGGCCTCGCCGCCGACAGCTCCACCGACACCGACGAGCAATCGCTCATCTCGGGCTCGCTTAAGCTCGACGCCGGCATCATCGGCCTGGGCACCGGCGCCATCGCCGTGATCGTTGCCATCGCGCTCGACCTCGGTCCCGTCCCGGCCGTCATCGTCACGCTGTTCACCTTTGTCACCACCATCATGAGTGCGCAGAGCTGCGGCCAGACGGGTATCGACCCTATGGAGATCTTTGGCCTCATCGTCATGCTCATCGTGGCAGCCTTCGCGCAGCTCGCACAGGTCAAGCTGTTCTTTATCGCCGGCATCGTGGCCGTGGCGTGCGGCCTTGCGGGCGACGTCATGAACGACTTTAAGGCCGGAGCCGTACTGGGTACCAACCCGCGTGCACAGTGGGTCGGCCAGGCCATTGGCGGCATCGTGGGCGCCCTGGTCGCTGCCGCCGTCATGGTCGCGCTCGTCACCGCCTATGGTCCGGACGCCTTCGGCCCCGACAAGAGCTTTGTGGCCGCGCAGGCAAGCGTGGTCGCCACCATGGTCTCGGGCATCCCGAGCGTGCCGTGGTTTGCGGGCGGCTTTATCGCCGGCATCGTCATGTACTGGCTCGGCATTCCGGCCATGATGATCGGTCTGGGCGTGTACCTGCCGTTCTACATGTCGCTCACGGCCTTCTTGGGCTCCTGCGTCAAGCTCGCCTACGACAAGTGGGCCGCACACCGCGACGCCGAGGCAGGCCTTTCGGACGAGGAGAAGGCTGCCAAGGATGCCGCCTTCCAGGAGCAGGGCCTGGTCGTTGCCAGCGGCCTGCTGGGCGGCGAGTCCATCGTCGGCGTTATCCTGGCGTTTGTCTCCGTGGGATTGAGTCTGCTGGGCTAAACCTAACAACAACGTACCCGTGCAGAGCGCGGGGTCGGAGACCATCCGGCCCCGCGCTTTTTTGTATCTGCCGAAACCCTCGGCTTCAACCTCATTTGACGCGCCCCCTTTACCTACTCGTCTAAGTTTCACGTCAAGATGACCACCCCGCCTGCCGCGGTGTAGAGTAGAGGCAGCGGGCGCGATGCATAGCCCGCGGCGAAGCGAGGTGAACATGAAACTCGATAACCAGCAGCTCAAGCGACTGCGCGAGCGCCATCACCGGCGCCACGGCATCCGCCCTGCCTATAGCGAGGTCATGGAGAACGCCGGCCGCTTCCTGAGGCGCGCATTCAACATTCGCGAGGGTCGCGCCCCCTATCACGTAATTCGTAAGCGCTTTGTAAACGGGGCGCGCCTAACCGGCTCGCACCTGTGCATCCTCATTATCGCCATGCTGATCGCGAGTGTCGGCCTCGATATCGATTCGGACATCGCCATTGTGGGCGCCATGCTCATCTGCCCGCTCATGGGCTCGGTCCTTGCCATGGCATACGGCATCGCCACGCTCGACCGTGAGATTACCGTCGAAGCCGTCGCGGGCTTGGCTCTACAGATGGTCCTTTGCCTGATCACGTCCACGCTGTATTTTAAGCTCTCGCCCCTTGGCACCACCACGGCCGCCATCATCGATAACTCGACACCCACCGTATGGGACCTTGCCGTCGCGCTCGCGGGCGGCTTTGCGGGCGGGCTGGGTAACTCGCGCGACCAGGAGCCTTCGACGCTCATTGCCGGCGTAGCCGTGGCGACCGCACTCATGCCGCCCCTGTGCGCGGCAGGTTACGGCATTGCCATCGCGAGCGGGTCGCTGTTCCTCTCGGCCCTCTACGAATTTGGCATCAACGTCGTCTTTATCGCACTGGCGGCCGAAGCCGTATTGCTTCTTTTACGTGTACCGCTCAAGCGTGACCTCAACGGCGACGGCATTGTGACCGCTGAGGAAAATGCCGAGGTCGATGAGCTGTCGCACAAGGTGCGCCGCCGCATCATCGTGGGTACGGTGATCTTTGCCATCCCCTGCATCGTTATGACCGCGGGGTCCATTGGCTCGGCGCAGGCCGGCGTGCAGGACGGCTACGGCGTCACCGAAACCACGCGCGAACTTTCCGCGGTGCTGCCGGGCTTTAAGGATTACACCGTCGCCGTCGAGACTTCGGCTACCGAAGGCGACAAGGAGGGCCTTGTCGAGCGCGAGGTTGTCGCTCACGTGACGACAAGCGAGGCACTCGGGGCGCACGACCGCCGCGTTGCCCGCAAGCTCATCGACCTCAACGTGCCCGAACTCGATCGCGTGGAGTTTGACGTGAAGTGATGCGGGACGCGAGGTGGGCCCGGCACGAGAGCGCAGCCGCGGGGCGCAGGCACAGCCGAGCGCAGCGCTACAGCTCGTACTTGTACACGCGGTAGATGTACTTTTCGGCTTCCATCTCGTAGGTGGCGATGGGCAGTCCGTAGCGGTCGTACTCGATAAAGGTCTTGGCCATGCCCGATGCCACGAGCATGCTGTTCGAATTGCCGACGCGCTGCGCACTGCTGACGTAGCCCGAGAACGGCACCGCGATCTGGTCTTCGAGCTCGTAGGTGCACGCCACCTCATCCACCGTAAAGATGCGTCCAAACGAATGCGTGCCGCGGCTGTAGTCGGTCACCACCCCGGCGCCCAGCTGGCCCCAGTCGAACTTGGGATAGCTTTCGGCCGCACCAAAGTTGTTGTCGTACAGCAGCACCTGGTAGCGACCGGTCGTTGCCGTGTCAGAACTCGGCAGATACGTCACGCTGTGCTGGCCTGCATTGAGCGAGAAATCGCCCTGGGCTTGCAGCAGCTTGTCCTCAAAGCCCGAACCAGCCCAGAAATCGGGCGAGCCCATAAGCCAATCGACCGTGGGTGTGCCGTAGATATCGGTGAGCTTGATGACCGTCGAGGTCTCGCGCGAGCTGAGCAGGACGGCACCGCCGCCGAGCCACTGAATCGTGTTGATATGGATCCAATCCAGATCGCCGTCCGATGCCACCTTGGCGCTCGCTTTGAGATCGGGAAATATGTCGCCCAGGTCTACAACGAGAGAGACGACGCCCGTTGCTATGTCGATCTTGATGATGAGGTCCTCGACGTTAACGCGCTCGCCCTTGTCCTTTTTAGCAGCCGCGCGATCAACGTCCAAGTCGGCCTCGGAGCCGGCGTGACTCGCCAGAACCAGCAGGTTGCCATCGTCATCGAAAGCGTAATCGTGATGCAGTTCGTAGTCGCCCGTGCTCCAGGCGTTTACCACCTGGCCAATGGCGTTGATCTGGGCCAACTTGGTAGTCGAGACGCTCATGATCATGCTGCCGTCGCCCGGGAACAGCAGGCGATGGCTGCGGTAGCCGATGATCGGCACCTCGCCGCGAATCTGGCCGTCGTTGTCGTAGAGGTACATAAAGTCGAGCTTGGACGAGTCGTTGTCCAAGATGGTAAAGAGGCCATCGGCAAGCGGCGTATTGGACTCCCCCGCCGTGACGGCGAGGTGTTTCTCTTCCTCGCCCTTGAGCGCCGGGGCCTCAACCGTGAACGTCGAGGTTCGGCTGGCGCCGTCTTGTGCGGTACAGGTGAGGGTTACCGTGTTTTTGTGGTTGGGAATGAGGCCGATGACCTTGAACTCGTGCTCCGTCGCCGGCACGTCGCCACCGTTGGGCGTGCGGGTAAAGGCAGCCACTTTGGGGGAATCAGCGAATTTCTTACGGCCGGCAACCTCGTAGGTGACGGCTGCGGGGTCCGTCGTTGCAAAACGCACGTAGCAACTCAGGGTGTCGGTACCAAAGGGATCGGCTTTGACAAACGGGGCAGTTTCGTCGTAACCGCCTGCAGCGTACTCGGCATCGAGTTGTTCTTTGATGGCAGCCTGTTTCTCGACGTTGTAGGTCACGATGATCTGCTTGTGGACTTTCTTCTGTTCGTCGGTGAGTCCGTCGTCCGCGTTGGACATATCGTTCGCATCGGCTCCGGCAGCAGAGCAGCCTGCAAGTCCCGCGCTCGCCAGCGCCAACGCGCCCACCGCCGTGCCCGCAAGGGCAGCACGGCGTGTGAGCGGCCAGCCTCCTTCGTTACTCAATCCCATGTCGTCACCATCGAAGAGTTCCATCGCTGCCGTTTCCTTCATATTCCAGGGCACTTGCCCAACCCTGTCCAATTATGGCTCGCAGCTTAACAAACACCCCTTAGCGGTAGCTTAGGCCCGCGGCAGCCGGAGCTGTTGGCCGCAAGACGCACAGGGGACGCAGAAATGCGATGATCCGTTTTCCTCCGTCCCCGAGGGATCATTTTTAGTACTTGAAGAAGCCCTCGCCCGAACTTTCGCCCAGCTTGCCTTCGTCGAGCATCTGCCTGAGGACGGAGGCCATGGCCTTAAAGTTGTAGGGCATCATCATCTTTTTGAGCAACGGGCTCACCAGGCCCGGCACCTTCTGGTACTGCATAACGATGTTGTAAGCCGTCTGGATACCAACCGTGTCGAACACGCGGAACGGACCTTTGGGCGCGCCAGTGCCGCGCGTCCATGCGAGGTCAATGCTCTTGGGGTCACTCACGCCCGAGACATACAGGTCAAGGCCCGAAAGCAGCCACGGCACCAGCATGGAATTGAGCAGGTAGCCGTTCTTTTCCTTGTTGACGGGCAGGGCAAGCATGCGAATGTCGTTGGCGAAGTCGACGAGCTCGTCGAAGTAGCGCTTGTCGGTTTGGTCCTGCGCCATGACCTCGGTCATGTTGTTCTTCCAAATGGAGTTGGCAAAGTGCAGCGACAGGTACTTCTCGGGGCGACCAGTGTACTTGGCAAAGGTGCTCGGCAGCAGCGTAGAGGAGTTCGTCACGACGACGGTCTTTTGCGGGAGAACCGGGGCGAGCTTTTTGTAGAAGTCGATCTTTGCCTGGGTGTCCTCGGCCATAGACTCGATGACCAGGTCGGCATCGGCTACGGCCTTGGCAAGATCGAGCTCCAGCTTGAGCGTGGAGTAGGCACGCTCGACGGCGGCGAGTGCCGCCTCCTTGTCGAAGGGCTGGCCGCTATCGGCGATACCGGCGCACCACTCGCCTGTGCCATCCGCCATGCCCTCGATTGCCGCGATGTACTCCTCGCGCACATGATCGATCTTGGGCTGGGTGCGGCCGATGCTGCCCTCGCTGCGCAGCCAAATCGTCACATCAAAGCCGCAGTAGGCAGCCTGAAAGGCAATCTGGCTTCCCAACACGCCGCCACCGGCAACACAAACGGTCTTGTAGCTCATGGAACGGTCCTCTCTTACGTAATTCCATAGATGTGTATTTATTCAACCGTAAGGATGACGCGCGATGGGGGATGGGTTCTATAAACGGACGGTATTTTGCCGCGAACGGCTACACCTGTTCATTATTTCAAGGCTCCGAGGGCGATTTTTGGTGCCGCAGAAACGTCGTTTTCGGAAGTATGCGGCAAATTCTAGAACTCTCGAGCGCACCCCAGTTTTTCGCCAATAAAACCGCAGGTACAGAGCTTGGACATATCCGGTGTGCTCGGCCTATTCAGATTTTGCCGCATACTTCCGAAATCTAAGTTCGCAAAGGGTGATAGTCGGGGCGTTTACGCAACATATGTCCAGCAAAAACGGGTGATAGCCGGTACGGCCACCACCCGTTTGTCTCATATCCAGCCCATAGCAGACCGTCTACTTCTTAATGCCGCGTCCCAGACGCTTGGCGACCGATGCAACGGCCTCCTCGCTGGCCGGTCCGCAGCTCACGCAGCCGTCATGGGCACGCATCTGGCCGGTGACCTCGTCCATCGCGAGCGGCGCCACCTTCTCGAGCTTAAAGCCCTTGCCGGCGCGCATGTTCTCCTTGGCCACGCTGATCATGAGCTTAATGCGGTTGAGCTGGTTGACCTCGGATGCACCGGGGTCGTAGTCCACCGCGACAATGTTGCTCTCAGGGTGCTGCCGGCGCAGCTCCTTGATCACGGCCTTACCCACCACGTGGTTGGGCAGGCACGCGAAGGGCTGCGTGCAGATGATGTTGGGCGCGCCATGGTCGATCAGGTCGAGCATCTCGGCCGTGAGCAACCAACCCTCGCCCATGTTGTTGCACACCGAAAGCACCGTGCGGGCCTTGTCGGCCATGGTGCCGATGCGCTCGGGCGCCTCAAAGCGGCGGGACTTTTCGAGCATTTCCTCCACCGGCGTGCGCATCCAGTCCACGAGCTTGATGAGCGCCTGCATGCCCGCACGCGTTGTAGCAGAGCTACCCAGCTCGTCCTTCTGCAGCTCGGCGTTGCTCATGGAGTACAGGAAGAAGTCGAGCAGACCCGGCACCACTGCCTCGCAGCCCTCGCGCTCGATAACGTCAACCACGTGGTTGTTGGCTGTGGGGTGGAACTTGACCAGAATCTCGCCGACCACGCCCACGCGCGGCTTGGTACCCTCGCCCACAAGCGGCATGGTGTCAAACGCGCGGATGGCCTCGCGGCACAGCTTGGTGTAGTTGTGGCGGTTGAACTTGGGCGCCAGCTTGCGGGCGCGCGCCATGTACTGCTCGTAGAGCGCGTTAGCGGCGCCGGGCGTGACCTCGTACGGGCGGCAGCGGTAGAGCATCTGCATCATCACGTCGCCGAAGAGCACCGCGTAGACCGCCTGCTTAAGCAGCGCCGGCGTCAGCTTAAAGCCGGGGTTGTCTTCGCCGAGCGCCACAGCCGAAAGCGAGATCACCGGAATCTCGGGGTGACCGCTCTCGCGCAGCGCCTTGCGGATGAGTGCGATGTAGTTGGTGGCACGGCAGCCGCCGCCGGTCTGGCTGATAACCACGGCCGTCTTGGACAGGTCGTACCGACCGCTCTCAATGGCCTCCATAATCTGGCCGGTCACCAGGATCGACGGATAGCAGATGTCGTTGTTCACGTAGCGCAGGCCGGCCTCGACGGCATCGTGGTCGGTCGAGGGCAGCAGCTCCAAGTTGTAGCCGGCACCGCGAAACACCTCTTTGACCAGGTCAAAGTGGATCGGCGCCATCTGCGGACACAGGATGGTGTAGCCCTCATCGCGCATCTGCTCGGTAAAGGGCACCTTGGGCCATGCGGTCGTGGCGCTCTCACGCTGTGCCTCGAACGTGTACTTGCGGCTCGCGAACGCGGGGGCATCCGTGGAGGGCGCCACCGGCGCGGCATCGCCCTGCTCAAAGACCTCGCCCGCGGCCGTGGCCTCGGCCAAGCGCTCGGCCTCCTGGTCCTTGAGCGCCGCCATGAGCGAGCGGATTCGGATGCGCGCAGCACCCAGGTTGGACACCTCGTCGATCTTGAGCACGGTGTAGATCTTGCCACTGGCCTCCAGGATCTCCTGCACCTGGTCGGTGGTCAGGGCATCGAGGCCGCAGCCGAAGGAGTTGAGCTGGATCAGGTCCAGGTCGTTGCGCATCGTCACAAAACGGGCGACGGCGTACAGGCGGCTGTGGTACATCCACTGGTCGACGACGCGAATCGGACGCTCGGGCTTCACCAGGTGCGCAAGCGAATCCTCGGTAAAGACCGCAAAGCCAAAGCTCGAGATAAGCTCGGGCAGGGCATGGTTGATCTCGGGGTCGTTGTGGTAGGGGCGGCCGGCGAGCACAATGCCGTGGCCACCGTGGTCCTCGACCCACTTAAGAGCCTCCTCGCCCATAGTCTGGATGTCCTCGTGGAAACGCGCATCGGCCTCAAAGGCGGCGTTGACGGCGGCATCGACCTCGGAACGCGTGATCTTGGGCCCACGCACGCGACCGCGACCGGCTTGCGCATCGGCCACACGGTCGACGGCGAGCACCTGGTACAGACGGCGCTTGAGCTCGGTCTTGTCATGATAGGGCACAAACGGGTACAGGAACTCGATATTCTGCTCGCGAATCTCATCGATATTGAGCGCCAACGCCGTGGGGTAGCTCATGACGATGGGGCAGTTGTAACAGTTGCCGGCGGTCGGATCCTCCTTGCGCTCCCAGCGCACGCACGGCATCCAGATAAAGTCGACATCGCGGTCGATAAGGTTCATCACGTGGCCGTGGCTCATCTTGGCCGGGTAGCACACGCTCTCGGACGGCATGGACTCGATGCCCGCCTGGTAGGTCTTCTTGCTCGACTGGTCGGACAGCTGCACGCTAAAGCCCAAGCGCGTAAAGAACGCATGCCAGAAGGGGTAGTTCTCGTACATGTTGAGTGCACGCGGGATACCCACGGTGCCGCGCGGGGCCTCGTCGGGGCTCAGCACCTCGCGGTTAAAGAGCAGCTCGTTTTTCTTTTTGAAGAGGTTGGGGGCCTCGGTCTTCTGCTTTTTGTGGCCGGCACCCTTCTCGCAGCGGTTGCCGGTAATGAAGCGCCTGCCGCCACCAAAGTCGTTGACGGTGAGCTGGCAGTTGTTGGAGCAGCGACCGCAGCGGACGTGCTTTTGCGTCACGGTGAGGTGCGCGATGTCCTCGGCAGAAAGAATGGTCGAGGTGCCGTCGGCGCCGGCGCGATCGCGGGCGAGCAGGGCCGCACCGTAGGCGCCCATGCAGCCGGCGATGTCGGGACGCACGGCATGAACGCCGGTGAGCTGCTCAAACGCGCGCAGCGTGGCATCGGACATAAAGGTGCCGCCCTGGACGATCACCTGGCTGCCGATCTCCTTGGGGTCGCGCAGCTTAATGACCTTGAACAGGGCATTCTTAATGACGGAATAGGACAGGCCGGCCGCGATGTCGCCCACTGTGGCGCCTTCCTTTTGCGCCTGCTTGACGCGCGAGTTCATAAAGACCGTGCAGCGGCTACCCAGGTCGACGGGAGCCTTGGCATGGATGGCGGCGTCGGCAAACGCGCGCACGTCCATGTTCATGGACACGGCGAAGCTCTCGATAAAGCTGCCGCAGCCCGACGAGCAGGCCTCGTTGAGCATGATGTGCTCGATGACGCCGTCCTTCACGCGCAGGCACTTCATGTCCTGGCCGCCGATGTCCAGGATAAACTCGACACCGGGCAGGAATGCCTTGGCGCCGCGCAGGTGCGCGACGGTCTCGATCTCGCCGGAGTCGGCCTTGAGGGCCTCGATGAGCAGCGCCTCGCCATAGCCCGTAGTGGTCACGTGGCCGATGGTGCAGCCGGCAGGGATGTGGTTGTAGAAATCGGCCATGATGACCTTGGCCGTGCCCAGGATGTCGCCGTTGTTGTTGCCGTACCAGGTGTGCAACAGCTGGCCGTCCTCGCCCACGAGCGCGGCCTTCATGGTCGTGGAACCGGCGTCGATGCCGATGAACACGCGGCCGGTGTAGCCGTCGAGCTTGCCCTTGGGGACGACCTCGGTGTCGTGGCGGCCCTTGAACTCGGCAAAGTCCTCGTCGGTGGCAAAGAGCGGATCCAGGCGCTCGACCTCAGCACCCTGCGTGTCGCCCAAGCTGTCGATAGCCTCGATGAGCTGCGGGAACGTGCTGAGCTTGTTGGACTCGTGCGCCATGGCGGCGCCGCTCGCCACAAACAGGTGGGCGTTTTGGGGCACGATGCGGTGCTCCTCGTCCAGGTTGAGCGTGAGGTAGAAGCGGTGGCGCAGCTCGGAGAGGTACTGCAGCGGGCCGCCCAGGAAGGCAACGTTGCCGCGGATGGGACGGCCGCACGCCAGGCCCGAGATGGTCTGCGTCACGACGGCCTGGAAGATGGAGGCGGCCACGTCCTCGGGACGGGCGCCCTCGTTGAGCAGCGGCTGAACGTCGGTCTTGGCAAAAACGCCGCAGCGGCTGGCAATGGGATAGATGGTGGTGGCGTTGGCCGCGAGTTCGTTAAGGCCGCTGGCGTCAGTGTGCAGCAGGGTTGCCATCTGATCGATGAACGCGCCCGTGCCGCCGGCGCAGGTGCCGTTCATGCGCTGCTCAATGCCATTATCGAAGTAGATGATCTTGGCGTCCTCGCCGCCCAGCTCGATGGCGACATCGGTGGCCGGGATGAGGGTCTCGACGGCACGCTTGCTGGCGATGACCTCCTGGACAAACTCCAGGTCGAGCCACTGGGACAGCAGCAGGCCACCCGAGCCGGTAATGGCGCAGGTCATCTGGGCCGTCGGCAGCACGGTCACAGCGCCCTCGAACAGGTCGCGGGCGCAGGCACGGACGTCGGTGTGGTGGCGCTGGTACTTGGCGTAGACAATCTGGTTGTCGTCGTTGAGCACGGCGAGCTTAACGGTGGTGGAGCCCACGTCGATGCCCAGGTGCAGGTTGCCGTGGGCGTTGCCGGGGTTGAAGATCGCGCCTTCGGGGGCGTGGGCGGCGGCTACGGGCTCAGCGGCGGTGGCGGGCTCGCTGGCAACGGACGTCTCCCCTGCCGCGTTCTTGGCATCGGCAACTGCCTCGGCGACCTTCTCGGCAGCGGCAGTCGCGGCCTTCTGCGCGGCGTCCACCACGGCGGGCGCGGCCTCGCGTGCGGCAGCGACCATGCGGTCCTTGATGCCCTCGACGAGTTTGCTCATTGTCTCTCCTCTTAGTTGTTGGACTCGACGGTTGCGGCGGTGTCGGCCGCGTCCTCGAGCTGCAAGTTCAATAGCTTCATGCCGTATTCCGGCACGTTGATATCGATGGGTTGGCCATACAGGTCACCGGGGCGCACAAAAGCGAGCACCGTCATAATGCGCGCCATGGCCTCAGGCGATTCGGTGAGTCCACGCTCAAACCAGCGCTGAATCATGCCGACCTCGGCACTTACGACGTAGGTAACGTAGTAGTCAAAGAACGTGCCCAGCGCCAGGCCCAAAATGCCCGTCTGCGCACGCGGCACCACAGCCTCACGAGCGGTGTCGATGATCCTTTTAATGAAGGCCTGGTCGCCGCCCGGACCCAACAGCGCACCGATTAAGTCGCGGTTGGCCGCAAGATAACGCAGCAGCTCAACCGAACCGGGCGCCGGCTCGAGCTCATCTATGTTGTGATAGAGATCGGGCAGCTGAGCTGCGGTGATGAGCTCAATGCGCTCACGGATCTCGGCCAGCAAGCCGTCCTCGATTTGATTGATAAAGTCAGGGATATCGCGGTAGTGCGAATAGAACGTGCGGCGCGTAAGACCGGCGCGCTCGGTGAGCGACGCGACATTAATGCGCGAAAGGTCGCCGCTTTCGGCAAGCTCGCTGGCAAGTGCCTGGCGAAGGGCACGCTGCGAGCGAAGGGACCGGCGATCGCATTTCTCGAGCTGGGACAAGCGTCCTCCTTGTTACTCAGCCTGTGCGCTATTGCACAGTGCGAGTATTATTGCACACCGTGTGTATCAACACGTAAAGGCAATATTTGGGATGTGATAAAGGGCAGTCCCTTTGTCACATTATTCGATGACAGTGCGGGAGTTTTGCTTGCGCATGGTGGCGAGCATATGTTTGGGGACGGCGTGGACCATGCAGCTGCCGATGGTCGCGCTCGCGGCGGCCTTAGCTGCATCGCTTGCGTTTTTGGTCGCGTAGCTGTGGCGGAAACGTTTGAGCATGGCAATGTCGTTGCCGCCGTCGCCGTAAACCGCGACCTCGTCCTCGGCAATACCGTAGTAGCCCGCCAGCCAAGCCACACTCTCGCCCTTGTTGCACGCCACGTCCGTGATCTCAAACATCACCGGATCAAACGGCGCGTTGACCACACGGTCCGAGCGCTCAGCCAAATATGCCTTAAGGTCGCACTCCAGCTCGGGCGAGGTCACGCGGCAGTTGATCTTGCAAACATCGTGGCGCAAGATGTCGCCGATCGACTGATCGAAATACTGCTCCTCGTGATAGCCGCCACGCGCGCGCATGCCGCGCATCACGATGCGCTTGATAGGGCTGTCCTTCTTAAAACCCGCCTGGTGCATCTCGAACGAACCGCTCGAGAACATGCCATCGGGCGTGGAGCAGTCGAAGCAAATGTCCGGGAACGCCTTGAGCAGCTCCTCGGTAATCTGCGGGTCGATGGTCCAGGTCTTGAGCACCTCGCCATGGCTGTCGCGCACGATTGATCCATTGGAGCAGCAGGCGTCAAGCGCCAGGCCCGTAAAGCCATGCTCGCCGATTGGCAACGTCGAGCGCCCGGTCGCGGGAACCACGTGGAGTCCCGCCTCAGTCAGCTCGCGAATGGCACGGCGGATGGTCCCATCCGCCTCGTGCAGGGCGTTCAGCAGCGTTCCGTCTAAGTCGCTCGCAAACATCTTGATCATGGGCATGCCTCTCCTTCGTCTGCACGATATTGTAGACGAGAACGGGCGCACCCCAAGAGAGGCACGCCCGTCGGGCGAAAGATTGTCCTACACCGCAGAAGGGCCGTGTTCGCCGGTACGGATGCGGATAACTTCCTCGACCGGCTCGACCCAGATCTTGCCATCTCCAACGGCACCGGTGCGGGCGGCGTTGCAGACGATGTCGACAATGCCATCGACGTGCTCATCGGCGCAGATAAGGGTGAACTGCACTTTAGGGATCGTGTTGACAAGCAGCTCGTTGCCGCGCACGTATTCCTTCCAGCCATGCTGTGCACCGCAGCCCTGCACCTGGTTGATGGTCATACCGCGAACATCAGCAGCAAACAGCGCGTCTTTAAGAACCTCAAGCTTCTCGGCACGAACAATCGCCGCAATCTTCTTCATAGTGAATTCCTCTCTTCAATAAAAGAAATTGATTGTCCTTCACATGGCACGGGTTTTCCAGGTGCCACAGACCAACCTTGTAGATCAGATAAGTGCAACTAACAGGTCTTAGCAGGTTTCCCAAGTGCCGCAGATCGGCCTGAAAGAGGAGTGCCGCGTACTTAAGGTACGCAAACGACGATTGAAGGCCGAGGTGCGGTGCTTGGGGAAGCTGCTAATCGAGTCCGGAGAACGAAGGGTAGGCGCTCTCGCCGTGCTGACTCGCATCCAGGCCCAACGCCTCGTCGGCCTCGTCCACGCGCAGGCTGCCATGGAACAGTGCCTTGACTACCGCCGCGATCACCAAGTCGAGCGCCAGCACAATAGCGACCGTCACCACAATGCCCAAGATCTGCGAGATGAGCAGCGACACGTCGCCCGTGTAGAACAGGCCGCCCTTGCCGGTCCACGAGAGCTCCGGCACGCAGAACAGGCCCGTGAGCACGCCGCCCAAGATGCCGCCGATACTGTGGCAGCCAAACGCGTCGAGCGCGTCGTCGTAGCCGAACTTGGTCTTAAGATGGCTGATGGCCAGGTAGCAGACGGGAGAGACGATCAGTCCCATGACCAGCGCTGCCCATGGCTCGACAAAGCCCGCGCCGGGCGTGACCACCACAAGGCCCGCAACCAGACCGGTGCTGGCACCCACCAGCGTGGGGCGACCGGTGTGCACGCGCTCGACGGCAAGCCACGAGACCATACCCGCCGCGCTGGCCGTCACGGTGTTGAGGATGGCGAGCGCCGCCACGGCGTCGGCCTTAAACTCGCTGCCGCCGTTAAAGCCAAACCAGCCAAACCAAAGCAGGCCGGCGCCCAGCGCCACAAACGGCACGTTATGCGGGCGATAGCTCACCATGCCAAAACCGCGACGACGGCCGAGCATCAAACAGAGGATCAGGCCCGTCAGACCGGACGAGATGTGCACCACGTCGCCGCCGGCAAAGTCGAGTGCGCCGATGATGTCGCCGATAAAGGAGCCATCGCCACCCCAGACCATGTGGGCGAGCGGCGCATAGACCACGAGCAGCCAAATGCCCAGGAAGGCCGCCATGGCACCAAACTTAACGCGGCCGGCCAGGCTGCCCGTGACGATAGCGGCCGTGATCATGGCAAATGCCATCTGGAAGGCGATGTTGATGATCTGAGGGTAGACGGCACCGTCCGACGCGGTGCCCTCAGCCGCCTGCAGCACCTGGTTGAGCACCGGCAGACACAGCAGCTGGTCAAGGCCTCCAATAAACGGGCTGGAACCGTCGCCGCCGTAGGCCAGCGACCAGCCGACAACAATCCACAGCACGCCAACCAGGCCAATGGCGCCAAAGCACATAAACATGGTGTTGATGACATTTTTGCGCCTGGACAGGCCACCATAGAAAAACGCCAGGCCCGGTGTCATTAAAAACACGAGCATGGTGCAGATGAGCATAAACGTTGTCGATCCCGTATCGTACATTCGCTCCCCCTTAGTCGCATGAACGTTGTCGGCGCCCATAATGCGGCCGAGGGGCAACTGGTGTAGACCAGATACGGCGTTGTTAAACGCTGCGTTGTCGAATGGAAACGGCATCGCAATCTTGGAAACGGCGCGGCAACGGGCGCGAAACGAACGGGAAACGGGCGAACGAGAAGGGCGCGCTTGGCCCCGTCCCGGCTAGCGCCGGAACAGCTCGCGGGCTCGGTCGCGGAGGTCGGTAGCTCGGATGACGCCCTCGTAGCGATTGATGTGCAGACGCGGGAAGGCGTTAAAGAAGCGTAGGTCGCGGCGGCTGAGCGACACGCTCGGCACCGGACGGCTCATGCGCTTGCCGGCAAGGCGACGACTGAGCGACGGACGCGGCATGCTCGGCGCGGCATCGGCCACGCGGCGGGCAGCGAGCGCCAGGCCGCGAGCACCATCCGAGATAAATGTCGGCATCGAAGCCTTCTCGCGCAGGGCATCGAGCGCCGCGTCGCCCAGCTCGGCCAGCCACGCGTTAACGGCGCGACCGCGGATATGCGTCTGCGCCACCGAATCGATCGCCGAATCGGGAATACGTTCGAGCATAGAGTCGGAGGCATCGGCAAGCGACTCATTGATGCGGTCGGCAAGGTCGGCGCGCACACGCTCCAGCTGGTCAGACAGGCGGCGCCAGCTGGCCAGCGAGCAAATCGCATCGGCAATCATCGCAGCCGCGACGGCAAAGGCAGCCAAGCGCACCATCAGTACCGGCAAATGGCCGAGCAGTCCCAGCAATGCCGGCTCCACTAAACGGCAAATGCACAGCGCACCCAAGCCAAACGCGCAGGCCCAGTACAGACAGATGCGTCCGTGCAAGTTAAACGGCAGGTGCGAGTAATCCCAAAAGCGTGCGCCTGTTGTTTTTTCCAACAGCACGCCTACGCTGTACTCAATCACGCTGCATACGAGCGCTGCAGCGACAAACTGGCTCGAGGCATCCGGAATCCCGCGCAACAGCAGCCAGCAGGCAATGCCGCCAGCGCCATAGATGGGGCAGCACGGCCCCAGCAAAAAGCCGCTGTTGGCAAAGCGTCCGTGGTTGAGCATGGCGCAAACTGTCGATTCCCATGCCCAGCCGCAAAAACCGTAGAAGGCGAACGAGAGCACCAGTGCCGAAAGCGGGCAGGCGGCAAGCGTCGCGCCGTCAAATGCCATGTCGATCGCGGTCCCCACTGTCTACCTTCTCCTCTTTTCGCTCGATGCTTTACTCACGCCATCGTCCGCCGCGTCCTTGCGCGGCAGGCGGCCGGCGACCGTCTCGCGCAGAGCACACCATTTATCTGCCAGACACACAATCCATGCCTCACGACACGTCGGCGGCACCGGCACCAGCGGAAACATATGGCGCACGATAATATTCCGTTCACGAGACGTCAGCTCAAAATCCTCTTCGGCACGCGCCAGAGCAAAAAATGGATGCCGGAACCCGTGCAGTCGATGGCTCGGGTCGGGGTCGTGCCAATCGTAGAGAAAGTAATCGTGTAACAAGGCTCCGCGCAGCAACGAGGCGCGGTCGACCGAAACACCGACGCGGCCCAAGCGCTCGGCAAAGGACAGGCTCGCCCGCGCTACCGAAGTCACATGTGCATAGACCGTCACGTCACCATGCTGGATAAACTCGCGCGTCAAGTCCAAGCGACCCGCCTGGGCCAGCTGACGGGCAGCAAAGTCGACCTCGTGCGCGATTTTCTCGGCACGAATGGCATCGGACATGCTGCCTCCTTCCAGCGGCTCACGGCGGCAAGCCACGGCCTGTGCACAATCGATAAAAACATCATGGAACATATCAGTATGGCATCGGACAAAACGTTTTGCCCCACCAGTTGGCGAATTACCGCGCCGCCGTCACATATCAAACGCCAAAATGTGCGAGACTGTCTTGTGCAATTGTGCCGGCCGAGGGAGCGCCGGCGCACGATTCGCATGGAGTAACCCACAACGATGCTGCTTACGCAAACGACAACGCCCGAGGACGTCAAGGCTCTCGACCGCGCCGAGCTTCCGCTGCTCTGCGGCGAGATCCGCCAGGCAATCCTCGAAAGCTCCGCCGCCGTCGGCGGGCACGTTGCCCCCAACCTGGGCGTCGTTGAGCTCACGGTCGCGCTTCATCGCGTGTTTAACTCCCCCATCGACAAGATTGTCTTTGACGTTTCGCACCAGACCTACGCCCACAAGGCGCTGACCGGGCGCGCGTACACTTATATCGATCCGGAGCGTTATGGTGAGGCTTCTGGCTTTGCCAATCCCGACGAGTCCGAGCACGACCTGTTCGCCATGGGCCACACCTCCACGTCTGTGAGCCTGGGCTGCGGCCTGGCGCACGCTCGTGACCTGGCGGGCGATGCGTACAATGTCATCACCATCATTGGCGACGGCTCGCTTTCGGGCGGCCTGGCGTTTGAGGGCTTTAACAATGCCGCCGAACTCGATAGCAACCTGATCATCATCGTCAACGATAACGACCAGTCCATTGCTGAGAACCACGGTGGCCTCTATCGCAATCTGGCCGAGCTGCGCACCAGCAACGGCACCTGTGAGCGCAATGTTTTCCGCGCGATGGGGCTCGACTACCGCTATCTGGACGCCGGTAACGATGTGTTGGCCCTGGTCGACGCGCTGCAGGAACTGCGCAATATCGATCATCCCATCGTGCTGCACGTCTCCACCGCCAAGGGCAAGGGTTTTGAGCCGGCGCAAAGTGACCCCGAGCGCTGGCATCACGTGGGTCCGTTTGACATGGCAACTGGGCGCAAGCTCTGCCCGGGCCATCCGAGCGAGCCTGCGCCGCGCACCTATGCCGACATTACGGGCGAGGCGCTCGGCGCCGCCATCGAGCGCGATCCGCAGGTCGTTGGCATCACGGCCGCCACGCCCTACATCATGGGCTTTACACCCGAGCTTCGCGCTGCCGCCGGCAAACAGTTCGTCGATGTGGGCATTGCCGAGGAGCATGCCGTAACCTTTGCCACCGCGCTTGCGCGCTCGGGCGCCAAGCCAGTCTTTGGTGTGTACGGCACGTTTTTGCAGCGCGCCTACGACGAGCTGTGGCACGACCTGTGCCTCAACGACGCCCCCGCAACCATTCTGGTGTTTGGTGCGTCGATCTTTGGCACCACGTCCGAGACGCACCTCTCGTTCTTTGATATTTCCATGCTGGGCGGTCTTCCCAACATGCACTACTTGGCGCCGGCCTGCATGGAGGAATATCTGTCCATGCTGAGCTGGTCGCTCGACCACCGCGAGCATCCCGTGGCGATCCGCGTACCGGGCATTGGCCTGGTTAGCCGCCCCGATTTGGCGCCCGCCGAGGACACCGACTACAGCGCCGTTCGCTACAACGTGGTGCGTCAGGGCCGCGACGTAGCCGTGCTCGCGCTTGGCGATTTCTTTGAGCTGGGCGAGCGCGTGGCAAACCGTCTGACCGCCGAGTACGGCATCGAGGCCACGCTCGTCAACCCGCGCTTTGCAACCGAGCTCGACCGTGAGTTCCTCGATAGCCTTGCCGCCGAGCATCGCGTTGTCGTCACCCTCGAGGACGGCATCTTGGACGGCGGCTGGGGTGAGCGCGTCGCGTGCTACTTGGCCTGCACGCCAGTGCGCACGCGCACCTTCGGCATCGCCAAGGGCTTCCCCGACCGCTACGACCCCAACGAGCTGCTCGCGCAGAACGGCATGACGGTCGAGAACATGGCCGCTGAAGCCGTAAGGCTACTCAACGAGTAAGAAAAACCTCCGCAAGGAAAGCACCCCTGCGGAGGTTTTTGCTTTCGCGACGCGATTATCTCGATCCGTAACATCTAGGGCCCGAATTCCCGTCTAACTGTTACAGATCTAGATAAGACGTCTTAGTCCCAAACCTTTGTCTCGATCTGTAACAGATAGAGACCTTTTGCCCGTCCAGATGTTACAGATTGAGACAAAGCAGCGAGACAGGCCACCACATCTGCAAGAACCACCACAAAGGTGCCTGTCCCTTTTTGGCAGGTACAATAACCCATAAGGTAAGTATGTTTCTGAGTTATTTCGTGTTGACCCATTTGAGCGGGATAGGGTATAACTCTACTCAACCGCTAGGGATTTTATTGAGAAAGGTGTTCTACCATGAGCAAGAACCTCTCCCAGCAGGTCGTTCTCGACCGCCGCGGCTTCGTTGCCGCCACCTTCGCAACCGTCGCCGGCCTTGGTCTTGCCGGCTGCTCCGACACCAGTGCCGAGGCCGACAAGGGTTCCGCCGGTTCCTCCAAGAGCTCCGAGGATACCGAGGTTTCCGCCACGCTCGACGCCAAGGCATTCGACAAGCTCGTCGACAACGGCCCCAAGGCCGATGATGACGCCATCGCCGCCAGCACCTGGGCTACGGCCGTCAAGGCTGCCGGCGTCTTTACGATCGGTGGCGTCCAGACCTCCACGCTCTTCTCCCTCCTCAACGAGAAGGACGGTCAGACCCGCGGCTTCGACGCCGGTATCGCACAGCTCCTGTCCAACTACATTCTGGGCGAGAACAAGGTCGAGATCACCCAGGTGACCTCGGACACGCGCGAGTCCGTCCTGCAGAACGGCCAGGTCGACGCTGTCTTTGCCACCTACACCATCACTGACGAGCGCAAGAAGCTCGTCTCCTTCGCCGGTCCCTACTACTACACCCAGCAGGCCATCCTGGTGCTCGCCGACAACGACGACATCAAGAGCGTCGACGACCTGGCCGACAAGAACGTCGCCGTCCAGTCCGGCTCCAACGGCCCCGCCATCCTGGAGGAGTTCGCCCCCAAGGCCAGCCAACAGGAGTTCAAGACCGACGAGGAGGCCCGCCAGGCACTTCAGCAGGGCCGCGTTGACGCCTACGTCATCGACAACAACATGCAGCAGAGCGCCCTGGTCCGCGAGCCCGGTAAGTACAAGATTGCCGGCAAGCCCTTCGGCAGCAAGGAGCCCTATGGCATTGGCCTGCCACTCGATTCCGACGGTGTCGCCTTTGTCAACGACTTCCTTAAGAAGATCGAGGATGACGGCACCTGGACCGAGCTGTGGCAGATCTGCATTGGCGACCGTACGGGCGACACCAATGTTCCCGAGCTGCCCGAGATCGGCGCCTAGGCAGCGAGCCTAGTAACGGCCGCTACGAAACCATACGGAAACGCACGATGCGCTTTATTGCGCTAAACTGTTTCCTCACTGAGTTGTCGGGGCTTCCGTACACACGGGAGCCCCTTTCCTTACCGGCGGGAGGTCCGCATGAGTCTCTCCGAGCTCTGGTCGCTCTATGGCCAGAACTATATCGACGCGCTGCTAGCAACCTGGGGCATGACGCTTGAGTCGTTTGCCATCGCCATGGTGCTGGCCGTCGCCGTCACCGTGATGCGCGTGTCGCCGCTCAAGCCGCTGCGCGTCTTTGGCGACCTGTATGTCCAGGTCTTCCGTAACATCCCCGGCATCGCGCTGCTCATTATCGTCGTCTATGCGCTGCCCCCGCTCAAGGTCGTCCTGCCCTACCGCACCTGCGTCATCGTCGCCACGGTGTTGCTGGGCTCGGCCTTTGGCTCCGAGAACTTTATGAGCGGCATCAACACCGTCGGCGTCGGTCAGGTAGAAGCCGCCCGTTCGCTCGGCATGAGCTTCAACCGTATCCTCGCCAAGATCGTGATTCCGCAGGCGCTGCGCTCGAGCGTGCTGCCCATGACCAACCTCTTTATCGCCGTCATGCTCACCACCGCGCTCGGCAGTCAGGTACCGCTTAAACCGCAGGAGCTCACCGGCGTGGTGAGCTACATCAACACGCGCTCGCTCGGCGGCGTCGCCGCGTTCTTTATCTCGGCGCTTGGCTACCTGGGCACGGCCTTTGTGGTGAGCCACATTGGCAACTACATCGATAAGAAGGTGAGGATCCTCCGATGAGTAAACATTCCTCCCCTGCACTTACCATGCGCGATGCGCTCTACGAGGCTCCCGGCCCCAAGATGCGCGCCAAGATTCGCGTCGGCACCGCCATCTCACTTGTTGCCGTGGCCGCGCTCATCGCTCTGGTACTGCAGCGCTTTTACGTGACCGGCCAGCTTTCGGTCCATTACTGGTACTTCTTTACGCACCTCACCACCTGGAAGTTCCTGCTTGCCGGTTTTGAGGGCACCGTTAAAGTCGCACTCACCGCCGGCGTCATTGCGCTGGTACTGGGCTTAGCCCTTATGCTCGGCCGCACCAGCGACATTAAGCCGCTGCAGCTGGTCTGCCGCGTGCTCACCGATTTCTTCCGTGGCGTGCCGAGCCTTCTGTTCATCTACTTCTTCTTTTTGGTGCTGCCCCAGTACAAGATCGCACTGCCGTCGTTTTGGATGCTCACGCTTCCCGTCGCGCTCGCTGCGGCCGGCGTACTGGCCGAGATCTTCCGTGCCGGCGTCAATGCCGTGCCGCGCGGCCAGGTCGAGGCCGCCCAGGCGCTCGGTCTCTCCAAGGCTAAAATCACCTTTAAAATCGTGCTGCCGCAGGCCATTCGGTTTATCATTCCGTCGTTGATTTCGCAGCTTGTGGTCGTCGTCAAAGACACCACCGTCGCCTACGTGGTGAGCTACCCCGACCTTATGCAAAACGCCCGCGTGCTCATTACCAACTACGACGCCCTCGTGTCGGTCTACCTAGTGATCGCGGTCATCTATATCCTCATCAACGTCGCAATCAACAAGGCCGCTGTCTACGTTTCGCGCAAGACCGGCGCGACCATCATTCGCTAACGATTTACCATTTCGAGTCATAAGGAGCCGAGCACCATGGCACAGAGCACTTCTTCTACCGGTAATCAGCCGCTGATCGAGCTCAAGCACGTCGATAAGCACTATGGCGATCTGCACGTCCTCAACGACATCAATCTCTCGGTCGACCGCGGCGAAGTCGTCGTCGTGATCGGCCCCTCGGGCTCGGGCAAGTCGACCATGTGCCGAACCATCAACCGCCTGGAAACCATCGACTCGGGCGAGATCCTCATCGAGGGCGAGCCTCTGCCGCAGGAAGGCAAGGATCTTGCCCGCATGCGCGCCGAGCTGGGCATGGTGTTTCAGCAGTTCAACCTGTTCGCGCATATGACGGTGCTGCAGAACGTCATGCTGGGGCCGGTCGACGTGCTGGGCGTGTCCAAGGAGGAAGCTCGTGAGCGCGCCATGGACCTGCTGAGCCGCGTGGGCGTTGCCGAACAGGCCGACAAGGTGCCCGCTCAGCTCTCGGGCGGCCAGCAGCAGCGCGTGGCCATTGCCCGCTCGCTCGCCATGCAGCCCAAGGCCATGCTCTTCGACGAGCCCACGAGTGCCCTTGACCCCGAGATGATCAACGAGGTGCTCGAGGTCATGGTCCGCCTGGCCCAGCAGGGCATGACGATGATCGTCATTACGCACGAGATGAACTTCGCCCGCCGCGTTGCCGACCGCGTCGTGTTTATGGCCGACGGCCAGATCGTGGAAACCGGCACGCCCGACGAGTTCTTCGACCATCCCCAGACCAAGCGCGCCCAAGACTTCCTCAACTCCATCAAGGGCCACTAGCCCAATTGCCATATCCGCTCGCCATGACCATCCAAACTCGAAAGCAACACCTATGATCGGAACTCGCACTTCATCGTCATACACCCCGCACGTCAACGTCGACCCCGCCGACCGTCCGCTCATCCTGGTGGCGCCGCGCTGGGAAGAGGCGAAGCCGTTTTTAAGCGAAACGCTCTCCCCCAACGAGGAAATCGCAAGTGTCTTTGTCGATGCCATCCTTGCCGCCGGCGGCCTGCCGCTGCAGATGTCCATCACCGAGGACATTGAGGTCATCCGTCATTACGTCGATATCGCCGACGGCATCGCCATTCCCGGCGGCCCCGATGTCAACCCCAAACGTTGGGGCGATGATCGACCCTACGACCCCACCCTCTGCTGCGAGATCCGCGATAGCTTTGAGTTTAAGCTGGTCGGCGAGGTACTCCGCGCCAAAAAGCCGCTCTTTACCACCTGCCGCGGCACGCAGTTGCTCAATATCGCCACTGGCGGCACCCTGTGCATGGACGTGCCGAGCCTGGGCGCTCGCGAGGGCCGCACGCAGTGGCGCCATACCCACGTGCTCAACGACCCCGTGCATCCCGTCGAGGTCGTGCCGGGCTCGCTGTTGGAGCGCGCGCTTGGCGGGCACAGGCTGATCCAGACCAACTCCGCACACCACTGCTGCGTCGATCATCTGGGTAAGAGCACGCGTTTGGTCGCCAAGGCAACCGACGGCGTGCCCGAGTGCATCGAGGTCGAGGGCCAGCCTTTCTGCCTGGGCGTGCAATGGCATCCCGAGTACACCTGGAAGACGCTCGAGACCGACTTTAACCTGTGGAAGTCGTTTGTCGAGGCAGCGGCCAAGGTTAAGCGGGCTCGCTAGCTCGCGAATCACACAGGCTTAAACCTTCCATGCCAGGGGGGTGTTCCTATAGTTTTGTCAACTGGGAAATGCTCTCCGTGCGACCGAAT